>JAGRJP010000198.1:0-9790 GCA_020442665.1 Lysobacterales bacterium | reverse complement strand
TGGCTTGAGCTTGCCTGGGCCGGAGGAGACTTTCAAAAGTTCGCTCACTTTGAGAATAAAGAGCTGATTGTTGATGTCCCTCAGGGAAATTCATGGGGAAAGACCGGCATTCGATCAGCAGGCACAGTCTTTCAGTTTCCTGAACACGATACAGACAAGGCTGTTCAGTTAAAGTTTAGTATTGATTCCGAACGAACCACGGGTTTTGTTTATGCCATCATCCCGGATAACTGGGATGCTAACAAAGAATGGAGATCTCATATCATTCGGCTTCAAGTCAATAAAGAAGACAATGGAGAGACTGCAACCGCTTCTCTATGGATTGAAAAGAAGAAATTAATGAGTGGAAGTTTCCCAATGGAACAACTCAGTGAAATAGCCATTAATATTCAATCAGACAAAGTTGTTCTGGTACGGGATCGAAATCATAACATCATCCTGCAAGGCAAAATCACTTCAAACACCAATCTCTATCGTTATGGCTATAAGGTCAGCGCAATGACCTATGCTAAAGAAGAAAATTCTGCGGTGAAGCTGGCGCTTAAAAGCATTGAAATGCATCAAATCAACTTTCAAAAAGAAGATGATTTATCTTTGGTTTCTACTAAAACAGGAAAAACTATCTTATTTGACGGCGAGTTATTCGGTCATAACTGGCAACAATACGTTAAAGCAAAAACTGAATTTGATACCGTTGCTAAACTTGAAAATGGCGCGCTGCGAGTTGATGTTCCTGCTGAGGCAAGCTATGCAAATGTAGGTATTGAATCCACTCAACCTCTGATATGGCTGGATCAGTTTGGAAAAGCAACACAAAGGGAGTTGGAATTTGATTTTATTCCAGAACTCACATCGGGCTTTGCTATTGCGCTCTCTTTAAAAAAGCAAAACTTCATTTTGAAGTGGTTTAAAAACCATGAGTCTGACAGCGGAACTGTGCAAATTTATCTCAGTGATAATATGCAATTGATTAACACATACCACTCAACCTATAAACCAGTCTGGGAACAACAAACATCCTCTTTTGCTCCTACACAGGTAAAATTGCTGATAACACCTGATGGAATAACAGTATCATCAGATTCTTTTACTGCGCATACTCAACAATGGGATAGGTTGTATGAACATGCCGGTTATGACGTCAGGGTTTTTAGTTTTCCGGAGATGCCGAACAAACCGGTTCAAATGGCGCTAAAGAAGATCACTCAGAAAAATAAAGTTTTACAATCCACTAAAAAACCAAGATTGAAACAGGGAGTTGAGGCTCTTCCCGTCAATGTGTTTTTTAATGGCACACAACACGAAAGCTGGGACATCAACCTTGGAATTTACCGGAAGGTTCAGAAATAGTATGCGATTATAACCAGTATGGATTTTCTGCTAAAGACACTGACAAAAAATCTCCAAGCTCAATCTGTGGTGTGAACCATAAAGACCAAATCATTGTTCTTGATGAACGCAGCGAAAGAGCAGATTATCAGGTTTCAGTCTATTTTGACCCTGAAAAAACTAAAAACTTCAGTATTATCTGGTCTCACCAACAAAACCGACGAAACTGGGATTATTGTGAGCTGACACTATTGCAGACTGAAAACTCAGAGAATCAATTGTTTTTAAAATGTTCAGGGGAGTTGCGACGTACAATTTCACAGGAATGGCTCGATGATCTGTGGAACGGGCGTATCAATCTGGTTTTCAGTAAAAATTATATTTTGGCGGAGTTTGACAATGGTCCTGCTATTTTTCTGGATTCAAAACCCTGGAGACGTCAATATCTTTATATTATGGCTCCGCACTATCGCTACAGAAGTACAGCAGAACAGATGCAACTGTTAAAAGTGACAGGGCAGTGGCAAACCAAAGAACCAATCGACAATGTGGATCGCTGGTATTATATTGATAAAGCCGATTTTGATCCCGAAAAATTCATAAATGATTTGGCGAATGATTTGCCCTATCCTCATGCAAAAATATCTGGCGGAGACACTGATGAAAATTAAACTCATAACGTTAGCATTTATTATTGTTCTTCTTCAATCCTTCAGTCTAACAGTATCGTCAAGGCCCTGGACTGATTTTGTCAAGGATGAAGGTTTAAGGCATGGAGAAACGGACCGGATTTCTGAAATCTTTGATTCAAAAAAGGCGCCGTTTAAAGAACTTGTCCGCCAATGGCAAAGCAAAGAGTTTCAGGAAAATCAACTCAATGAGTACGAGAAATATGGTATAGATACAAAACTCACCGAAAGAGCCTTGAGTCAGAGACTGAAAATGGCGCAAGCTTTGATTGCATCTGACTTTAAATCTGAGGCTGATATCTCACCCATGCTGGATTATATTGATAATCGAATTGCTACCATGGATCGGATTGCCAAACTGGGATATACAAGATTTAAACAGCTTGCAGACAAATACGAAATGCAGATAGAAGACAAACTGTATCAATGCCTCTGTCGTGCTCAGGGAGTCATGGGAACCGGTCTTGGATTTAGCCCGGAGCCGGATAAGCACTGTAATAATTCCGATCCTTGTAAAGGCGGAAACTGGGGATGTGCTTCTTCTGATTTTCCCAGCGATGGCAAAGCCTGGATGTCTTGTGCAAAGCAATATCCTCTCAAAAGTGGAAACAACATCTTTCAGGCTTTCGATGAACACGTCAATACCAGTGAAAAGTTCGATCAGGAACAGCTTGCGAAAAAGCTTTTTGACCGAACTCTTAAATTTAAGGATGCCTGTCTGCCCTCCATGGATGCAAAAAATATTGAAGATATTCAAAATATCTTTAAAAGCTCAGTCACAAAAAAAGCCACTGACATTTCAGAAGCATCTGAAAACATGTGTGAAGAAGCAGTAGCAGTCTCCTTGTATCTCAATAGTGAAAAAAGAACTACAAACTCCGAAGCTGTTGCTGAAGGACTTTGGACTTGGGCTACTTTCAATCCTAATAAAGCAGATAAGGTAGATTTTGCTGCCAAAAAACTATTGGCTGAAGGCGCCTTAAAAGAAGTGGCTGGAGAATATCTTCCTATCATTAGCAAATTGATGAATATTGCTGATAATTACCAATTAATAAAAAGAGTTTATAAAGAGCATGAAGCTGATGCTCAATACAAAGAAGCATACAAGCTATTTTCTGATAGCAAAAACATGAGTAGTGAAAGTCTGGATGAATACGAAAAAAACATGCAGAGCAAAATCAATACACTTAAAGACAAGATTGACAGTTCAGATAGTCGCTACTTTGAACAACTCGAGTTTGCTGCGAGAAGACTGGATGAAAAAATTCAGATGAATCAGCATAGTAATAATGTCATCCGTTATGACCAAGCCAGTATAGATGCACTTTGGCGCGAATTTGCCAGCGATCAGGAATCAAAAAAGAAACTGTATGAAGACAAGAAAGCACAAATGCTGGCTCAATATGCAGAGCTTTCACTGTACCAAAGTGTCATCAAAGACTTTCGAAAGCCAATGAGGGAAAAAGGCTGTGATGAATTTATCAAAGATCGGATAAAGCAGTGCAAAGAGGAGGCAAAAAGAATATCAATACAAACAACAATTGGTCAGGGGTAATTGAGATGGAAGAAACCAAGTTGCCAATCACATGGAATATATCTGTTCCTGTTATAAAAAATCCTTTGCTCTGGTTTCAGCTGTTTATGATCTGTCTGATAATTTTTTCATTCATGTTTACTTTACTGGTGGGTTGAATCTTATTGAGCAGGATTGGCAACAAATACCCGCATCTGCTTCTGTAGCATTTATCATCAGCATTGGTTTTTATGTGGTTTTTGGGCTGATCAGTTTTCTGTTTTTCCATCATGGAGTTTCTACCTCTTATCATCTCGATGAAAATTCCATCC
This sequence comes from Lysobacterales bacterium, assembly GCA_020442665.1. Classification (GTDB taxonomy): domain Bacteria; phylum Pseudomonadota; class Gammaproteobacteria; order Xanthomonadales; family Marinicellaceae; genus NORP309. The sequence goes on along the minus strand of JAGRJP010000198.1, from coordinate 5,927 downwards.
AGCAATTCACACAAAACAAACAGAGCAAATGGACTAAATTATTGCTTGTTTTAGGATTTCTAACCGGCAATCGTGCGGCTTTGACCGCGACCGGAGCAGGCCTTTTGGCAAAATCCAGAGAGCTTATTTCTACTGATTGGGATGATTTAACACATGCTGATTTTTTCCCCACAAGAAATGAAATCCGCCTAAAAAACAACTGGCGCACAGTGATGCAGGTTGTCTGCGAAGAAGATGATTTTGAGAGCATTAAACAAATTATCAAACAACAGATTAAAAACAAACCAATATTGAATAGAGATGTAAATTCCGACCATACATCTTTACCCAAAAAGGTGGTGCTAAGTCTTTTAATTCTGATATTGGGCAGTTTTTTATTTATCAGACTCCCGGTGCATTATGTCGGATCTTTTGCTCTAGCAACAATTGTAACTGCTTTATTCTCAGTCTGGGGTCAAGGAAGATTGAAAACCATAATGGGCGGACTATTATTTTTGATGCCTTTACTGGCTGTATTCGGTGCGTATCACTACAGAGAAATTGATTTTAACAAAGCGGGATCGGAATATGCTTTTATGATTGAAATCCTTATTATTCTTTATTTTATAGGGTTGAGTATTGGCGTATTATTTAAAAGACTAAGATAATAAATGATAATAGTTTTTAAAATAATCTGAGTCCAATAAATAACCATGGCAACCGATATCTATCAAAAAATCGAAAATGACTTTGGAACAGACTCAAAAAAAGTGATGGAAGAAATCAAGTTTATGAATGCTCAAAGCAAAGGGATGATTGGCAACCGAATTCTCAGAGCCGTTGTTTATCTTGCCAAAGGAAATTTTGATGATTTTCGGTATTTTGCCGAAAAAGCCCGCACAGAATTTAACGAAGTATTACGGCAGGCAGAACATGATGAAAACGGTCATAAAATCTATGACTTTAATAAATCCTTTTACCAACTTAAGTTAATGGATAAATGATTTGCTTAGAACGGACGCAGATGGATAAGATTTTTATATATGGGGTGAACACAAATCAAAATATGTTAATATTCCAATAATGAACCATTTACATCGAAACTTTGTACAAAGCAATGAATATTCCGACTTGTCTTTTTTAGGCAGGTTACATGAAAAACAGGAATGGAATGATGATGAATTAATACTTTTGGAAAATTGTATAATTGATGAGTTTAATAAATATGAAGATAAAATTATTTCTAACTATTGTAGCTTTCTCAGTTATAGGTTGTAGCTCAAATGAGCCTAAAAGCCCACCAGTATATAATGTAAAATATGTATTAGAAAACCTTGAACACTTACATGGAAAAACTATAAATATTAGAGGAGCGGTTCATCGGTCTTTTGAAGCTTGTGTAATAGTACAAATTGATGAGACCACATCAAAACCAGACCCCGAATACATGATATGGTTCAATGAAAAAAACAAGGGATGTTATGCCGGTGACATAATTGATGATAAAACCATAGTAAATGGGGTTGTAAATAAATTTGGTTTGGGTGACTTTTATCCTACATTTAAAGGTTCTTTGGATGATGCGGAGATTGAGTGGACAAGCAAAAAAACAATAAAATATTTTCCATACCTGGACTCTGGACAAAATAAAAAATGATGGTTTTTTCATTAGCCCACAAGTCACAATTTATTTCGCAACATGAACTAACTATCAGATTGAGTATCTGATATCGGGTTGTTTGGGTCATCTTTAAAATATAAATCATGAGTTCTTTTTTTAAATACAGGCTGAGCTGGTATAAGTTGAAAACCAGAGAGTTTGTGCTGCGTTACAAAATGGCTCTGATGATAGTGACGCTATTTTTGCCGGGGGTAGCGATTGGTGATAATTTTTATTTGTTATTGAAATTTCTGACTCAGCCATTTGTGATTATCAGTTCATCCGAAAGTTCATTGTTACAAATTTTACTTGCATTAATTTTTTTGCTGACTGTTTTTCTGGTTTGGGTGCGGGCGCAAAAAACTGCGATTATCGGAGGTGAGTTTTCCGAATATTTGCGCAGCCTTCCGCTGCCCAAAGGCCAATGGATAAAATCGAACCTGACCGTGTTGTTGCTTTCCAACCATTTGTTATGGGTCATCATTTTTGCCTCATATTTTTATCTTAAGACAGGGAGTGCAAGTGAAATTATAAAAAATACTTTAGTGCTTGTTTTGTTAATTGCCTGTCAATACCGGTTCATTTTTTTACCAACGCCGCTTGTATCAAAGCATGAAAGTTTAACCAAAAAATTTACAAAGACCGCTTTGATAAGAAACAATTTTTATCTGCAAATGCTGTTTCAATCTGATCTTTCGACAACTCTTTTCAGATTTGTTTTATTCCTGTTGTTCATAGCCGGGTTTCGCATGGTCGCTGCTTTTTTTGCCGGACAAAATAATAATGAATTATTACCCTACCTGCTGATTGCAGAGTTTCTGTTCGGCTATTTTTTCAGTGGCTTTTTCATTACATTCAAGGAACAGCGACAGGCATTTGGAGATTTTTTACAATCCTTGCCGGTCAAAACTTTTTTCTGGATGAAAAAGGATGTCTCCGTGGTTTTGATGCTGTCGATTCCTTTTCATCTGTTGCTGTATGTTTTGTTGCATGAGTTTGTTTCTTTCAAAGCACGAGCGTCTTTGTTTCTCTACTATGTGTTTTTGATACTGTTGAGTTATCCTCTGCGTATGAAGTTACAACAACAGACTTTTTTCAGTTTTATGACTTTACTGGTGATAACCATCATTACAATTTTTAACCTGACATGAATTATCTGAATATAAAGAACCTAAGCATCAGCTACGAAAAAGTGACTGTGTTTAATCGCTTCTCACACTCTTTTGAACGTGGTTTGCACTGGATCAAAGGCTACAACGGCAGTGGCAAAAGCACTTTGCTGAAAGCTCTATGCGGGATTATTCCTGTGCCTGAAAACACGGTTAAAGTCATGGGTCACGACATCACAACCCAAGCCTTAAAGGCTAAATCCACATTGTGCTACGTTGCCGACAAGCCGGAAGTGTATCCTTTTATGAGCGGCTATCAATATCTGCAACTGATAACAGAAATCAAAGGCGAAACGCTGAATCAGAAACTGGATAGCTGGCTTGATGAAGTCAAGCTGACGCCATTCAAAGACACTCCTTTCTCCGACATGTCTTTTGGAACCCGTCGAAAATTCACTCTTGCCAGTTGTCTGATTGGCGAACCGGATGTGATTCTACTGGATGAACCTTTTAACGGTCTGGATGACAACACCTGCGAAAAACTCATGCAATGGTTATTTGAGGTTAAGGAAGATAAATGTGTTCTGATAGCCAGCCATAATCAACCTATAACAGCACAACAATTTACTAGTATGATTGAGCTGTCTTGATACTGATATTAAATCTGCACTATAAACAAATCAGTAATTGTTATTTTCAGTAAAGTCATGAAATATTATCACTTAGTACTGGATTTACGACTTAAGATTCTTCAACTCCGCTTCCAGCAGTTTCAGTTTCTCACGGGTTTTTGCCAAAACAGCTTTTTGAACTTCAAATTCTTCGCGGGTGACTAAGTCCATTTTCTTTAAGCCGGCAACCAATACCGCTTTGGCGTTTTTATGAAAATCTTCTCTGAGTGTTTTAATGTCTTGCGGAATCAGTTCGCCGATTTTATTGACAACTTCTTCTACTGCTTGTGGTTTAATCATGAATTTCTTTTTTGTGCTTAAAAAGCAAATTTTACCATAATCACTTGATATTGAGGTTAGGTTTTGACCTTTTCTGAACAGGAAAAAACTATTTGTTGATAATCTTAACTCTGTTATGCAAAAATGTTTCTGTAAGAATTAATGCCTCTGGAAATTATTATGAAAATGATAACCGCTATAATCAAGCCTTTTAAGATGGACGATGTCAGAGATGCTCTTGAAGAAACTGGAATTACCGGAATCACAGTAACGGAAGTTAAAGGTTTTGGTCGTCAAAAAGGACATTCGGAGCTGTATCGTGGAGCTGAGTATGTGGTGGATTTCTTGCCTAAATTAAAACTGGAAATAGCTGTCAAAGCAGAAATGGTTGATGAGGTGATTGAAGCTATATTGAACACAGCATGCAGTAACAAAGTAGGTGATGGTAAGATTTTTGTAACTGATTTGGAAAAAGTCGTTAGAATCCGCACCGGTGAATTGGATGAAGATGCTTTATAAAAATTACTAATTTAGAAGCAGCCAATTACCCAAAGCTAAGAAAGAAACATATCCAACAATATCTGTTACCGTTGTTAAAACCACACCTCCGGCAATTGCCGGATCGATGCTCATTCTGCGTAAAATAATCGGAACCATCACTCCGGCAAAGGCTCCGGCTACCAGATTGATTGTTAACGCAATACCGATTACTAAACCAATATCCCATTGTCGGAACCATAGAAATGTTATTGCCGCCAAAACAAGCGCCCAAATAAAACTGTTGATAATGCTGATGGAAACTTCTCGCGACAACAAATGTTTGGCATTTCCTAGTCCAACCTGACCGGTTGCCATACCTCGAATCATCAATGTCAATGTTTGTGAACCGGCAATTCCACCCATTGATGCAACAACCGGCATTAGAATGGCTAATGCAACGATTTGTTCGAGCGCAGCAGAGAAAAATCCAATCGCATAAGCAGCCAATAAAACCGTTAACAAGTTTATTCCCAGCCACAAAGCTCGTCGTTTAGAGCTTTTCAAAACCGGTGCGAACATGTCATTTTCTTCATCCAAACCGGCCATACGCATGACAGAATGTTCAGACTCATCACGAATCACGTCGACAACGTCATCAACAGTGATGCGACCTATCACAGTATTGTTCTCATCGACAACCGGTGCTGAAATCCAGTCATAATGCTGGAAATCCTGAGCCACTTCACTTGCCGGAGTTTTTGCTAAAATTGCAGGTGAGTTCATGTCCAGAATATCGGCAACTTTGGTATTCGGATCTTTTAAAAACAAGTCATTGATGTTCAAACGACCTCGATAATGGCCGTTTCGACCAACCGCGAATAAATCTCCCAAGGGCTCTGGAAGTGAACCACGCATGCGTATGTATCGCAACACCACATCCAATGTTACATCGGGTCTGATGGTTATCACATCCGGATTCATCAAACCACCGGCAGAGTTTTCCGGATAGGATAAAGCTGTTTTAAGTAGCTCACGATTGGTTCTGTCCATAGACAGCAACAGTTCATCAGAGACTTCTTTTGGCAAATCCTGAATAATATCAGCGAGGTCATCAAGCTCCAAATCGGCCGTGGCTTCAACAAGCTCCTCGTTTTCCATGCTGGCAATGAGGCTGCTTCTGACTTCATCATGCAGGTGAACCAGAATTTCACCGCTATGTTCGCTATCAGCCAGTTCCCAAACAATGTTCCTTTTATCGCAGGGTAAAGATTCCAGGAAAAAAGCAATTTCCGCTGCCGGAAACGAATTAATCATTCGTTCGACTTCTTGCATCCGATTATCATCCAAAGCCACATTCAGGGCGTGGATATCTTTCTCGGTTGCCTCATTCGGAACTGCTTCTGACATAGTTAATTAATGCTTTTTGTTTGTTTAAAGAGTTTGTTTGATAAGGTATTATATGACATTTTCTGGTTAAGATATACAGTCACTCATGGGAAAAATATTTTTTGATACAATGACAAAGCAAGATTTGGATGCGGTTCATCAAATTGAAATAAATAATTATCCGGTTCCCTGGAGCCAAAAAATCATGCTCGATTGTTTACTTGCCGGTTATCATTCCATTGTCGTAAAAAATCAAAATAACGACATTATCGGTTATTCTTTTTTAATGTCGGGTTATGAGGATTCTCACCTGCTCAACATGTGTATCGACAGAGAATATCAAGGTAAGGGTTTAGGGAGAAA
>JAGRJP010000197.1:1342-2266 GCA_020442665.1 Lysobacterales bacterium | reverse complement strand
ATGAGTCTTTATACCAAAACAGGTCTTTTTGTTGCTTTACTCATGGCTTTGGAAATGGTGATGTTATTTGGTAGCAAATTGCATGATTCATTGCCACAAGATGACTTAATCAGACATGAGCAGGGTTATAGCAACGTCAGAGAAGTTGCTGAAAGTATTTATATTCAATATGTATTGCCATTTGAATTGGCATCGGTGATTTTGTTAGTTGCGATTGTTGCGGCTATTTTACTGACTCTGAGAAAGAGAAAAGATTATAAACACGTTGATCCTGAGTCTCAGGTTCATGTGAAAGCTGATAAGAACAGAATGAGAATTGTAAAAATGAAAGCGGAAAAAGGGAACGAAATAGGAGGAGAACAATGAGTCTAGCTCACTATTTGGTTGTTGCCGGAATTTTATTTGTCATTAGTATTGCCGGTATCTTTATCAATCGTCGCAATATCTTGATTTTACTGATGTCGATTGAGCTGATGTTGTTATCGGTGAATATTAATTTCATTGCGTTTTCAACTTATCTCAATGATATTCAGGGACAAGTCTTTGTCTTCTTTATTCTTACGGTTGCAGCCGCTGAAGCAGCGATTGGTCTGGCAATTTTGGTTGTTATATTCAGACAGCGTAAGACTCTTGAAACTGATAATTTAAGCGAGTTACAGGGGTAAAGATGATGGAAATGAATACTTTATTGATAATTGCATTATCACCTTTATTGGGAGCAATCATAGCAGGTTTTTTTGGAAGAAAAATTGGCCGTGTTGGTGCTCACTTGGTCACAATTGCAGCAGTTGCTGTCTCGTGTGTTCTGTCAATTATGGTGTTGATGGGCTTGGTAAACGGCGAATATCAGGCTTTTAACGAAAATGTTTATACCTGGATGGTGAGCGGTAAAGTCACATTGAATGTTGGTTTTATGGTGGATTC
>JAGRJP010000197.1:0-1291 GCA_020442665.1 Lysobacterales bacterium | reverse complement strand
ATTGGTTATATGCATGATGATCCGGGATATCAAAGATTCTTTGCATATATCAGCTTATTCACTTTTGCAATGCTGATGCTGGTAATGTCGAATAACTTTTTACAACTGTTCTTTGGTTGGGAAGCTGTTGGTTTGGTGTCTTATTTGTTGATTGGTTTTTGGTATAAAAAAGAAACCGCAATTTTTGCAAATATGAAAGCATTCTTGGTCAATCGCGTTGGTGATTTTGGATTTTTATTAGGAATTGCTGCTGTCTTGATGTTTTTTGGAACATTGGATTATGTTGAAGTCTTTAATCAGCTTCCGAATTTTTCTGAAAACACGATTTCTATTTTCCCTGGAGTTGAGTGGTCGTTATTGACGTTCATTGCGATTTGTCTGTTTATTGGAGCAATGGGTAAATCAGCACAAGCACCATTACATGTGTGGTTGCCGGATTCGATGGAAGGTCCGACACCAATTTCGGCATTGATTCATGCTGCAACCATGGTTACAGCCGGTATTTTTATGGTTTCCAGAATGTCACCGATTTTTGAAATGTCGGATACTGCATTGAGCTTTGTCATGTTGGTTGGTGCTTTTACAGCTTTCTTTATGGGACTGATTGGTTTGGTACAAAACGATATCAAACGAGTTGTTGCCTATTCTACATTATCTCAATTGGGTTATATGACAGTTGCACTCGGAGTTTCAGCTTATTCAGCAGCAATATTTCATTTAATGACTCATGCCTTCTTTAAAGCATTATTATTCTTGGGTGCCGGTTCGGTGATTATCGCAATGCATCACAAGCAGGATATGAGTGAAATGGGCGGTTTGAAAAAATACATGCCAATCACATTTATCACGATGTGGATTGGCACCTTTGCCTTGACCGGATTACCGGGTTTTTCGGGATTTTTCTCAAAAGATATTATTATCGAGGCGACTCATCTTTCTGAAAGATGGGGTTCATCAGTAGCTTATGCCGCAGTATTACTTGGTGTTTTTGTAACTGCACTCTACAGTTTCAGATTGCTGTACCTGACTTTCCATGGAAAAGAGCGCATGGATAATCACACTAAACAACATTTACATGAATCGCCTTGGGTTGTGACTTTACCATTAGTTTTATTGGCAATTCCATCCATTCTAATTGGCTGGATGACGATTGAACCAATGCTTTTTGGTGATTTTATGAAGGATGCAATTCACGTCAAATCAACGAATGATGTGGTAGCGCATATCGGTGAATACGAATTTCATGGTGCCGGAAGTTTTGCTTTGCATGGTTTAACACAATTACCATTCT
>JAGRJP010000196.1 GCA_020442665.1 Lysobacterales bacterium | reverse complement strand
CCTCATAAATTAAGAGACACTTTGATTCATTTTGTTTAAGTTATCATAATGTAATTTTCGCCTCAAGGCGATTGTATTCTGTTTAATTAATTTTCTCTGTTTCAGTATCTGCTGTCCTCTGCCATAATAGACATCAGCTGGTGTTAAGTTGTCCAGAGACTCATGATACCTCTGGTAGTTATAATAGCTGACAAAGCGATGAAGCTGCTCTTTGAGATCACCCGGCATGTAATAATTGTCCAACAATATCTGGTTCTTCATTGACCTGTGCCACCGTTCAATCTTGCCCTGTGTTTGAGGATGATAAGGACGGCCACGAGTGTGAGACATTCGTTCTTGTTGTAAATAATCAGCCAACTGACCGGATATGTAGCATGGGCCATTATCACTGAGCAGTCTCGGTTTATGATCCACATGAGCCCGATTCAAGCCGGTAAATGCCAAAGCATCATCTAGTGTATCTGTAACATCTGATGCACTCATGGTTGTGCATAATCGCCATGATATAATGAACCTCGAATAATCATCCAGCACAGTGGACAGGTAGTACCAACCCCAACCAATGATTTTAAAATAGGTAAAGTCTGTTTGCCAAAGCTCATTAACTCTTGTGCTGGGTTGTTGGAATTTATCTCTGACCTGCATAAGAATATAAGCAGGGGATGTAATCAGATCCTGAGACTTCAAAAGCCTGTACATGCTTGATTCTGAAACATAATACTCTTTTGTTTCAGTGTATTTAACAGCCAGTTCTCTGGGAGAAAGTTCTGTCTCATTCAGAGCCATTTCAAGCATGGCTTGTTGATGCTCTTGGCTAATTTTGTTCCAAATGCGCCCCGGTTTAGCAGGTTTGTCAGACAAACCTGCTAAACCGTCAGTCTCATATCTTTTGAGCCAACCATAAAAAGTGGACCGATTTATTGATAATCGATCTAATGTTTTACGGACAGAAAGATCTGAGTTCTGAACTAACTGTATGAGCTCATATTTCTCTGAAGCTGAAAACCTCATATATCGTCTCCAGAGTTCCCAATCATGCTTTTTTTTAGCAATCGGTTCTCCAAAATGGTTTCTGCCAAGGCTTCTTTCAGTGTTTGTGCTTCGGCACGCAGAGTTTTGACTTCATCTGTACTGGCTTCACGAACAGTATCACCGGCAAGGCGTTTCTTACCTGCTTCCAGAAAGTCTTTGGACCAGCGATAATACAGATTGGCGTTAATGCCTTCACGGCGGCATAAGGCTGTTATAGTGTCTTCGCCACGTAAGCCTTCAATGACTATCCGGATTTTGTCTTCTGCCGAGAAGTGTCTGCGTGTATTGCGACGAATGCCTCTAACGGTTTTTTCTGCTTCTTTCTTTTTCATTGTTTTCTCCTGTGTTTAGAGTTTACAATGAACCAAAACTATCTCTTAGTAATTTGGGCTAAATGGTCCACATAGTGCTGACGGGATACATACCAGGGTATTGTTATATTGTGTGTGATTTAACTGAGAGTATTATAAATCGCTGTGATATGCATGATTTAATTGTTACCAGTGATCATATGGGATACTTCGGTTACAAATCAAAATACAAAGCATATATTGAAGTTATTTCATTTGATAAACTTGTTGATTCTGCAAAGCAAAGAAATAGGGTGTTTTTTGACAAATTAGGACTACCTACCTCATAAAGCGAGATTGTAGAGAATTTGTAATGACATATAAAATCATAAAATCATAAAATCATATTAGAACAACCTATCATGTCGTTAATATTTCAAATAACCAATAACAGAAATTTTCCTTTGAACTCAACAAATATGGGTTTTCTTGAAGTGGATAATTGGGATGACTTCGGTTTTAAGACTTTATTCTATTTGACTGTATTTGATGAGGAAGGAAAAAGTCATGAGATAGGCAGTGTTAAGATTGGTTTTATTGGACAAACAGGTGGATATACAAAGGATAAGCTCAACTCTTCATTTGAAGTTCTTCCTGATTCATTTTTTTCATTGGGGCAAGATGTAGAGTACTACAAAAAAATTGCGAGCTTATCAGCAGATACAGCTAGTGGGTTGTTAATAGCTTTAAAAGACGTAACTTACAACAGTAAAATTTTCGAAACCGTTGATGAAGAAGAAGTATTTAATACATCTTTGCTTCGAGACACTCATAAAATTTCGATAAAAGATCAGTATGCACGCATACTACATGGAGACGCCCCACTAACTGAATATAATTTTAGTTATAAAAAGGAAAAATCATCTAGCTATTCTGGAATAGATGTTGAGTTTAAAGTAGTTCCGAATAGTATCCCTCCATCAAACATTCATATTGTAATTGGTAGAAATGGTGTTGGAAAAACAACATTACTTAACAATATGGTTGAATGCATTATTTCAGATAGCACATCGGATAATCTTGGTCATTTTAGTGTTAAAGATGGTTGGATTGATGATACTGATATCAAGGAGTGTTTTGCTGGTGTTGTTTCTATATCTTTCAGTGCTTTTGATCCGTTTAAACCAGCTATAAACAATACTAAAAACAACGAATCTAAAATTCGTTATCACTATGTAGGATTAAGAAAAGTAAATGAATCTAGCGGTTATGCTATAAAGTCTCCTGATGACTTATGTTATGAATTATTTACTAGCTTAAAAAAATGTTTCAGTTTGCGTGAAAAAATAACTCGTTGGGTTAAAGCAGTTAAGAAGCTAGAAACAGATTTGAACTTTAAAGACATGGATCTCATATCTTCTGTCAAAATCTTCAATTCAGACTCAACATCAAACAAGACGAATTTCAAAAAACATATAATTAATAAATACGGCTTAATGAGTTCAGGCCACGCTATCGTTCTTCTATCAATTACAAAACTAATAGAAACAGTAGAAGAAAAGACTTTAATCTTGTTAGACGAACCAGAAAGTCATCTCCATCCCCCGCTGTTATCAGCTTTTATTAGAGCATTATCTGATTTATTAATAAATCGAAACGCAGTAGCGATTCTAGCTACACATTCACCTGTTGTTTTGCAAGAAGTTCCTAAATCATGTGTGTCTATTCTTGATAGAAAAAGACTTACTTTAAAAGTTTACAGACCTGAAAATGAAACTTTTGCTGAGAATGTAGGGATACTGACCCGAGAAATATTTGGCTTAGAAGTAGTAAAATCTGGATTCCATAACCTATTGACAGGATCAGTAAATAGCGGTGAGAGTTATGAAGAAATAATAAAGGAATATAACAATCAACTTGGATTTGAAGGAAAAGCAATATTACGCTCTCTGATAGCAAATAGAGATAAATAATAGGTATGGATATATGAGAAAGATCCCTAAACCAAATTTAGTTGCAGATGAAGTATTTTTGACTTGTACAAGTGCTATAGCAGATGTTGAATTAAAGTCAAAACTCGAACAACTTTCTGCTTCAATTGAAAATAATGCTTTTGAGTATGAAAACAAAGCTAAGATAGCTGACTTATATACAATTCCTCCTATTTTGAAAACAGATAAATTTGTTACTCAGAATGTAACAAAAGAAGAATTAGAGGACCTTTATACCAAGCAAATGGTCCCACAATCAAAACCAGCAAGAAAAATTTATGATGAACTCAGATCATCAGCACCTTACAACAAATGTCCTTTCTGTGGCTTTGGACAAGTAAACACTCTAGATCATTATCTCCCTAAGGCAAAATATCCTCTATATTCAGTTTTTCCAGAAAACTTGATTCCAAGCTGTAGTGTTTGCAACCACGGAAAATCAACATCTTCTGCACAATCGAAAGAAGAGCAATGCTTACACCCATATTTTGACGAATTATTCTTTTTTCAGGATCAATGGATATTTGCAAAACTAGAAGAAGGGAAGGTTGAATACTACGTTGACCCTCCAAATTGTTGGGATAAAATCTCAGTAAAAAGAGCAACTAAACATTTTGAAGAGTTTGGATTAGCAGAAAGATACTCTATTGAAGCTGGTGAAGAGCTAGCAAACATAAAAGATATTGTACCTCGGTTATTTGGGGATAATTTCCAAGCGATTAAAGAATATCTAATAGAGTGTGCAAATTCAAGCTACTCGAGACATCCAAATTCATGGAAAACATCATTATATCAAGCTTTGGCACAAAGTGATTGGTATTGTAAAGGTGGCTATAACACTATCGTAGAAACAAATTCATTTGTAGCTGGCATTGTTTGATTGAAGGGTGCAGGGAAAGCAATATTTCCTTGCGAGTGGTAAAACAGCGATATGTTTTGAGTGATTAATCGGCGAGACGATTATGGTGCAGGAGTTATGCTGGGAGTTGAAAATCCCCACTTGTTACTGGCTGCAAAATGCTGGGCGAAGCGATAGTATTTTGTGCTCAGTGACGATTCTTTATCGGTTGAAATTTGTATCAAATTACACAATGATAAAGGCATAACGGATGCGCTACCAGCATGGGGGATACAACGGGGGAATGCAATTGCCCCCTTGTCAAGATTGTGTGGGAGTCACGAAGTGGTACTACCACACACATCTTGCAACCGTTTCTAAATGGGTACTACCGCCAGCTTTTGGTATTACCGCCTTTGTTCATATATAGTAAGAATGAATTTATCACTGTTTAATAGAGCTTAGTTGAAATATAGATATTCATCACTATATTAAATGTTAAGAATACTTAGGGCAGTACGCTATGCGGAGCAGAGCCTTAGTGATTTTATTTTCAATATTAAATATTCTTTAATGGAGGTGATCACTATGGTAAAACAACTGAAAAAAAAAGCTGGAACTATTATAAAAAACTATTCCACCCTAGCCATTGTTGAATGGCTTTTACTCTCTGTATCATTATTTACAACCGAGCCAATTAGTTCGGTATTATCGGAGTTTGCTAGGGTTCTGCCCTAAGTGTTCTTTGAAAGAGATTTGTGTTTTGGGCTAACTTGCCCAAAACACATGGATTTCATCAAATGCAGTTTCAATGGTAAAAATATCTCCGCTGTATTCCATGTCACGAGCCATTTTTTCATAGTCGATGTAAAAAGCTAGATGACTGGGAATTTCGGTGGTTTCTTCTGTGAGCTGTTCAGCAAACTCAGAAGTTGAAGAGTAGCATCCGGCATACTGTTCTTGCAGATAGCGTTCAGCTTCTTCAATGTCATAGTCGTTTAAGAGTTCAGCTCCTAACTCGCCATGTTCGGTGATAAAACTGGCAAGTTCATGAGTGTGTTCAATGCCTTCGTATTCGCCAAGTTGATACCCGCCAAAATCTTCATAATCATGGATGGCGTATTCTTCGGCATCTTCAACAGGTGAGGTTTTAAGCATTTGACTGATTTCATCTTTGATGACATCCAGATCATTATCAGCATCAATCCATCTGCCGTGCAGATATCCATTGTTATAAGCAGCCAAACAAGCGACATAAATTTTAGGTTGTAACATGATTTTATCTCCAATTTTTTGGTTTGTGTTGGCTAGGCTAAAGATGAGGTAAAACGAACCCATGCAATTGGTAACACGGAAATGGAGCGGGCAGCCTGTTGCATGGGTGAGTGCCTCAGATAGACTTTGAGACATAAATCAACGCCAAAAAATGGATGAGAAAATCACCTTGATGTTTACAACCAAGCTGCTTGTTTTGACTGCTTATTCATTGAACTCTAAAGGATTGAAAATTTGCTGATTTCTGAATGTTCAACCTATCAGGCTATATGCGTTCACTACCGTTGATGTCATACCAGCCCTTCCAAATTAGATTTTGCTATCAACTCAAACGATAAAGGCATGAAGCCTCCTTGATATCTGTTTAGCCGAACAACCGTATGGATTGCCCTTTGTAATAACCTTGACATTGATGTGTTTGAATATCTGCAAGTTTGACAACTGCTACTCTTAAACTTTGTTTGCGTTTCGCTCTTGCGATGCAGATTAATCACCTCCCTGTCTGATTGCGGTTCATAAGGCCAAGCCAAAACGGCTGGTCGGAAACAATTAGATAAGGAGATATGCCATGATTACCGTTGGTGAATTGAAATCCAAATCTGTTTTTGAAATAATGATGCTACTGGCTAAAGCCAATCAGGACTTGAGAACGGTAAAGCTGTTTACGATTGAACATGATGAAATTCTTAGAACCATAAAAATTTTAAATCTGGTTCTTGAGTTCAAGTTCAAAGAAAAACATCAGCCAAAACCCCCAAAGTTATAAAAGTAAGATTTTTAGAGGAATGCTTCAGGCATTCCTCATTTTTTGTTGAGGGTTTTGCTGTTTACACCACTTTAAGAGATTGCAAACTAAGAGAACACTGATGACCGATAACGATATTGATAAATGGAGACGAAACCAACTCAATGAAGAGTTTAAGAAAAATGCCAAGGATCATCTATCTCCGAAATTTAATCAGCAAGATCAGATTAAAATTCATGATGAGAATATTAAACTACTCCAAAAAGAATATCTTCAGTTACAAAAAAACATGCGCAAAAAAGCAAAGCATGAGTTTAATTTAGAACCTAAGAAAGGGACGATAGGTCGAACTCGTAACAGAGTTCATATTCAAGAAGGTATTCGAAGGCAAAAAGAAGCCGAGAAAAGACGGGATCAGATCAAAAAAGAAATCACACAACGCCAAGA
>JAGRJP010000195.1 GCA_020442665.1 Lysobacterales bacterium | reverse complement strand
AAGTTGTAAACAAAAACGCTAAAGCAATAATAGTTCTGAGTTTCATGATTTTTTCTCAATTTTTTATGTATTTGTTCCTTGTTACGGAATAGAGAAAAAATTTATGACATGAAACTAGTAAAATATTATATTTTCGATGCTTCTTAGGCTAATTAAATTAAATCTTGCTTTTTTCTTGAACATAAAGTATCAATACAGAGTTGAAAGTTGAAATACTACTCACTATTTATTTCAAACTCATAATCGATTAACAATCTACTTGGAGGAATGTATGTCAAGGAAAAAAGGTATACCTGGATTGTCATTTTCTTGGAAACGTGCTGTAGGTTTGTCTGCATTAAAAGGAAAAGTATCAAAAAAAATTGGAATTCCACTTACGAGACAAGGAAGACAAAGAAAAATTGGTCGTGCGACTGGCTGTTGTGTTCCATTTTTTGTTATGCTAATTGGTTTTAGCTCCTTTCTTGCCACAACAGCAATATCAATCATCTCAAGTTTTATTTAAAGTGAAGTGATATTATGAGTTTAAAAAACTTTATTGGAAATAGAAACACCAAAAGTGGTCGAGTGTTTGACTTAACCATACAAACTCTTATCATTATTTCTGTCATAACATTTTCTATTGAAACTCTTCCAAATCTTTCAGATGGTACACAAAAACTTCTTTCAAACATCGAGTTAATTATTGTTATAATTTTTTCAATTGAATACTTAGCTAGACTTTTAGTTGCGAAGAGAAAAATCAGATATATTTTCAGTTTTTATGGGATTATAGACATCATTGCAATTCTACCGTTTTACCTTTCACTTGGTCTTGATTTAAGGTCTTTAAGAATTTTAAGATTATTGAGGTTGTTCATAATATTTAAGTTTGTACGATATAACAAAGCTATTCTTAGATTAGGAAGAGCATTTCAAATAGCAAAAGAAGAATTTGTATTATTTGGTATAGTTACAATAATGTTGTTATATCTATCTGCAGTTGGAATTTATTATTTTGAAAATAATGCACAACCCGAGGTATTTAAAAGCATTTTCCACAGTTTATGGTGGGCTGTAGCAACACTAACAACAGTAGGTTATGGAGATGTTTATCCAATTACAATAGGTGGCAAGATATTCACTTTCATTATCTTGATGATTGGACTAGGAATTGTAGCCGTACCAGCAGGTTTATTTGCTTCTGCTCTCTCAAAAGCAAGGCTAGAAGAAACAAAACCCAACAAGTAGTTGATTTAAGCTGTAAATTCTTTTTCCTTTTAGCTTAATTTTTTCCTTTAAGATGTTTTCGGTCAAAACTTGAAGACAGCAAGCCTGTCAATTAAAATACTCTCCCAAAATACCGTCATTCCTGTGCAGGCAGGAATCTTTTAAAGATTAATCCAGTTTTTATTTAATTCCCGTCTGAATGGGAATAACACGAGAAAAATCATGATAAGTTCACATATTCCAAGCGTTCCTCATCCGGTCAACGAGCCGGTTCGTCAATATCTTCCCGGTTCTGCCGAAACTTTGGCTCTTCAAGCTGAGTGGGACAGAATGGCAGCGATTAAATACGAAATTCCTTGTGTTATCAACGGTAAGGAAGTTTTCACGGACAAGACTGAAAATGTTGTGATGCCACATTATCATCAGCATATTCTTGGAGTTTCTTATCTCGCCGGCGATAAAGAATTGAACGATGCCGTTGATGCTGCTTTAGCTGCTCAGGAACAATGGCGTTCCATGCCCTGGCAATCTCGTGTTGCGGTTTTTCTGAAAGCGGCAGATTTGCTTGCCGGGCCTTATCGAAACACCATCAATGCGGCGACGATGTTGGGACAATCAAAAAACTGTTTTCAGGCTGAAATTGATTCGGCCTGTGAATTTATCGACTTCCTCAGATTCAATGCCTATTACTATCAGGAAATCATGCGCGAACAGCCAATTTCTTCCGAAGGAATCTGGAACCAACTGGACTGGCGTCCGCTGGAAGGTTTCGTGTTGGCAATCACACCGTTTAATTTCACTGCGATTGCCGGCAATCTACCCTCAACTCCGGCACTGGTTGGTAACACTGTGGTTTGGAAACCATCCGGTACGCAAATGCTATCAGCACACATTATTATGCAGGTTTTCAAAGAAGCTGGACTACCTGACGGTGTGATTAACATGGTTGCTGCCGATGGGCCTGATGCGGGAAGAGTATTATTACCTCGTCCGGAATTATCCGGCGTGCATTTCACTGGCTCAACAGGAACTTTCCAACACATTTACAAAGAAGTCGGTGGAAATATCGACCGCTATCACTCTTATCCTCGCATGGTCGGTGAAACAGGCGGTAAAGACTTCGTCTTTGCTCATCAATCAGCAGATTCAAAAGCTGTTGCTACAGCATTATCTCGTGGTGCATTTGAATATCAGGGGCAAAAATGTTCGGCAGCCAGTCGTGCTTATATTCCTGCATCAATCTGGGAAGCGGTTAAAGACTATTTGCAGGAAGATTTAGCCAGTTTTAAAATGGGCTCGACCCGTGATTTCAGCAATTTTATCAATGCTGTGATTGATGAGCGTTCATTCGATAAGATTTCGAACTATATCGAATTTGCTAAAAATGCCGATGATGCGGAAGTAATAATCGGCGGCAAATGTGACAAATCTGTTGGATATTTCATTGAGCCAACCGTTGTTGTAACCACCAATCCGAAATTCAAAACCATGACCGAAGAAATCTTCGGACCGGTTCTCACTATCTATGTTTATAATGATAACCAACTGGATGAGACATTAAAATTATGCGACAAAGGCTCACCTTATGCGCTCACCGGTGCGATTTATGCTCAAGATCGCTATGTCATCAATCACATGATGGACAAATTGCGTTTCGCAGCCGGAAACTTCTATATCAATGACAAACCAACCGGAGCTGTGGTCGGACAACAACCTTTTGGTGGCGGACGCGCCTCAGGAACCAACGATAAAGCCGGAAGTGCCCTCAATCTCTATCGCTGGATATCTCCAAGAACGATTAAAGAAACATTTGTACCACCAACCGATTATCGTTATCCATTTTTGGGGTGAAGAAAATATGATTGCAAGAATATGGCATGGGACTACCAAACTTTCGGATATGGAAGAATATACTAAATTCATGAAATCCAAGGCCGTTCCTGATTATAAAAGTACCGAAGGATTTGTAAAATTATCTTTTTTGAGACATGTTACAGGTGATATTGCTCACTTCAACCTTATCACCTATTGGCAAAATCTGGAAGTCATCAAAAACTTTGCCGGCGAAGACTATGAAACTCCTAAATACTACGATGAGGATAAAAACTTCTTACTAGAATTTGAAGATAAAGTCGCTCATTATGAAGTATTTGCTGAGGAATATATCTTGTAGGTTGGCGCTGAACAAAGTGAAGCCCAACAAAATGATTAACTTAGATTGAATTGTTAAAAATTAAAAACTACAATCACAATAACAGTTTAAAATAGGAAGTACTCATGTCTAATAAAGAATTGACCATTATTGCGATTAAAGTTTTTGCTATTTACCTTCTTGTACAGGTTGTTGCTAGTATTACTCAAATAGGAGATATTTATTACCATGCTGATGCAATTGATGAATATTGGTTATTGTTATTGCCAATGATAGTAATAACAGGATTATTATTCATTTTTTACTCACTTTGGAAACTTTCGAGCAATGTATCTATTATCTCTCTCAAACCCACAAGAGATAAATCAGAGTTTATATTAGATCAAATTTTCGTACTGCAACTGGTTGGAGCTTATCTCTTTATTGTTGGGTTATTGAGTATAGTTCAAGGACTGATTCAAATATATTATGTTTTATTCTGGGTAGACGGGGAATCTGGATATAGTGCATTTAAACCGGAAATTAAAAGCCAGACTATTTATTTTATCATTGCAAATTTAATTAAAACTATTATTGGTATTAGTTTGATTATCAGATCCAATGTATGGGTTCGTTTATTTAACAAATTCCGTAGATTGGGTGTTGAAAAATAGGATGTGGATATTAGAGAAATTCTTTCGTTTTCATGCTCTGTGTCGGAGTACATAAGAAAAATTCAGGAGATACTTCGCTTTCGCTCAGTATGAAGTTTTTCTTCTAATCCCCTTAACTCTCTCACCGAAATATTTTTGATTGTTGGAAATAAATTTGCTTATGTTTACTCGTATCGTCCTGATACTCGCCTTCTTCCATGAAGGCTTGCGTAAAAAAGTTCTCCAGAAACATTTTTGCACAAGCAAAAGTAACGATAAGAAAGAAGCTGAATAAATTCAGCATAAATTTTATTATTTGTGGGCTAAAGTCCACTACCCGAGTTAATTCCTGGTTCTTTTTTATTACCTATAGCTAATTGCTTATAGAGCTTATCCAATGTCACAATCAGGTCTTTGAGTTTGGATTTATCTTGTTCGTTGTTGATGACATCATCGGCAATTTGCAGCCTTTGTTTTCGATTGCATTGGCTGGCAAGCATTTTTACGGCTAGTTCTTTGGTGATGTTATCTCTGGCAGTGAGTCGTTGTATTTGTGTATCTTCGCTCACATCAACGACAAGGATTCGATCCAGCCATTGGTAATTGCTGCTTTCGCATAATAAAGGTATTACAACAACACAATAGCTTTGCTTAACTTGCTTGACTCTGTTGGCTATTTCTTTACCGATGAGGGGATGAAGAGTTGAGTTGAGTTGAGTCCGTTTTTCTTCATCATTAAAGACGATTTGGCGCAGTTTTTTCCGATCCAATTGATTTTGTGAGCTGAGGATAGATGTTCCGAATGTTTCAACCAGTTGTTTGAGGCCTTCGGTTTTCGGCTCTACCACCTCCCTGGCAATGATGTCAGCATCAATGATTGGACATCCTAACTCGGCAAAAATGTCACTGACTGTTGATTTTCCACTGGCAATACCTCCGGTTAATCCAACGGTAAAGCAGTTGTGTTTACTTTCCATCTGGTGTTAATTCAATCCTGAAAAATTCAGATACCAGTTGATGATGTTTTCACCCCAAATCATAGCAACCCAAATCCCAACTGCCAGATAAGGACCAAATGGTATGGGCTTATTACGACTATTTTTACTGAGTGCCAGATAGATTGAACCAATCACGGCACCGGCAATTGATGACATGATAACTATCACTCCAACGGATTTCATACCAAACCACGCACCTCCGGCTGCCAATAATTTAAAGTCTCCATATCCCATGCCCTCTTTTCCTGTTACTATTTTAAACAACCAGAATATTGACCAGAGAAATAAATAACCCAGTAATGCACCTTTAATTGAGGTTTGCGGATCGATAAATACCACCCAAAGACTGATAAATAAACCGAACCACAACAATGATAAACTAAATGAATCCGGAATCACCATCGTATCAAAATCAATCATAGAAATAGCAATCAGGTACCAAGTGAGAACCAATGCAGCTACAGATTGCAATGACCAGCCAAAATGATAGACAACATAAGTGCTTAATATTGCTGTGAGTAATTCGATTAACCAATAGCGATTAGAGATTTTTGTTTTACAGTTAGAACATTTTCCGCGCAACAACAAAAAACTAATTATCGGAATGTTTTCCCAAGCTTTAATCTGGTGATTGCATTTTTGACAATGTGATCGAGCCCAAATGATACTAGGTGGTTTGACTTCCTGTTTGTATTTTTCTAATGTTGATTTTAATTCAAGGTGTGTTTCTGACAAATGACTGATACTGTCATGCGTCCATTCGTGCTCCATTGATTTTG
>JAGRJP010000017.1 GCA_020442665.1 Lysobacterales bacterium | reverse complement strand
GGGAAGTTTGTTTGAGTAAAAAATATAATCATGTCATTCCCAACCCCGATTGGAAATCCAAAAAGAACTCGTCATTGCCGCGTAGGCGGTAATCTTCTAAAAGTTTAGCTAAAATTTATTTTAAAACTCATTCAAATTCCCCCTTTGAAGGGGGCAGGGGGATGTTTTGTTATCCAATTGCTAATTTAGCTGATTCTTTTAATAAATAAGCTGGCATTGGCTCTTGCAATTTCCAAGTAATGTTCATTGGTTTTGAACCGTAAGTTTCAACAAACTTGGCTTTACCTAAAAAATAATAACCATTGGTGAGTCCATGTTGGTTTCGTTTATGTGGTCGGATGAAAAGCAAAATTAATCGATTATTTTCTTTCTGATTAATATATTCTAACCCTTTACCTAAATCTGGCCTTGTTGCATTTTGTGATTGCCAATGTAATAAAAAATCATTGATTGCATAATCGTTATACAAGGTAGAAGGCGAGTAATCTTCTTCAGACTTGTGCAAGTCAATAAACAATAATTCTGTATTTGTTTTTTTATTTAATGCAACACCTTCACGATTAGAAGATTTTTGTTTAAAAGTACTAAATCCAAAAGCAGTCAGTATTTGGTCTCGGGTATATCGGCTATGAACCTTTAATGGTTGTTCATATTGCAAGTTTATGTCTTGCTCCAAATGGTCAATTCTATCAATTAAGATTTCTAACGCTTCTATTATTTCAGATACAAGTAATCGGTTTGTCCCAAGTGTTTGAACGCTATTATCAAGATTTACAAATGAATGATTCTTTTGCCAAACGTCATAATGTAACATTAAAGCCATTAGTCTTTCTTCTTTTGTTAGAGAAGATACATCTATTTTAAAATTATTTTTTGCTAGTTTTAAGATAAAAGACAAGTATGAATATGAGTCACATGCAAGCCATTTGTTTAATATAGCTCCCTTAATTTCTTTTGCATACTTTTCATCAAATTCCGGTTCGCAGTTCGCTGAATATTTCAAATATGACCAACATTCACGTCTATAGAGAACTTCGAGAGGAATTTGGTTGATAGATATAAAGTTGGATAATGTTAATGGCAAATTAGTATGGTGTCTAAAGTTTTGTATTTTGCTAATGATTTGGTTTTTACGATGGCTGGTTGCTTGCTTTATATTCTTTAAAATTATCTGTTTTGCTTTTTTCTCAAGGACTATTGAGCACCCCAATGGCAAATGTGGAAAATCATCTTCTAGTTCCTTTTGAACGGATGAGTTTGTTTTTCCAATCATTGCTCTAAATTTTGTTTCAAAGTCATATTCATTACGTGCATTTCCCACGAAGTCTAGGACAGTTAAACAATCTTTTCCTTCTGCTAATCTTAAACCACGTCCTAGTTGTTGTAAAAATACTGTAAGACTCTCCGTTGGACGTAAAAATAGAACAGTGTCAATTTCCGGAATATCAACGCCTTCATTGAATATATCAACTACAAATAAGTAGTTAATTTCACCTTTAATAAATCTCTGTCTAAGTTCGTGCCGTAACGAACTGTTATCACTGACTAAATAATCTGCTTTAAATCCTGCTAAATGGAATTTCTCAGCCATGTATTGCGCATGGTCTTGATCAACACAGAACCCCAATGTTCTTGTTTCATAGATATTTTTCTGATATTTGTGAATGTTTTTTATAATTTCACCAACTCTTCTGTCATTTTCAGTATAAATTTTTGTCAGTTCAGAGGGAACATACCTTCCATTACGCCATTCGACATTAGAAATATCAACACTATCAGTGATACCAAAATATTGAAATGGACATAATAATTTTCGATTAAGCGCTTCAGCAAGTCGAATTTCGGCAGCTATAACTCCAGAGAAATCACTCAATATATCTGCACTATCCATTCTTTCTGGTGTTGCAGTTAATCCCAATAAAATTTTAGGATTAAATTGATTGAGAATAGGGCGATAACTACTAGCTGTAATATGATGAACTTCATCTACAATGATGAAATCATAGTAAATCGAATCAAGTTGTAAATTTTTAATTCTATTCTTCAAGGTTTGTACAGAAACAAATACATGCTTCAAACTTTCTGGCTCATATCCTCCCACCCATAATTCACCAAAATTATTATCCTTCAAGACACCTTGAAAAGTTGCTCTTGATTGTTTTAAAATCTCTTCTCTATGAGCGACAAATAAAAGTCTGGCTTCTGGATTTTGTTTTCTGAATTGCTTGAAATCAAAAGCAGAAATTACTGTTTTACCGGTTCCTGTGGCTGCAACAACAAGATTTTTATTTCGTTTGTGAACCAACCTCTCAGTTTGAAGCTTATCTAAGATTTCTTGTTGATAGCTATAAGGTCTGATATCAAATAGAGTTGATGTATCAAACTGTATTTTGGAGGAATGTTTCTCACTGCGTAGCGCTATTTTCAGTTTTTCTGAATGGTCTGTATATTTGAAACTTTCAAATTCAGAATCTTGCCAATATGTTTGAAATGTTTTTTGAAATTTGTCAATTAAATGACTTACCTCTTGAGTTGTTAGTTTTATATTCCATTCTAACCCATTGGTTAATGCTGAACGTGACAGATTGGATGAACCAATGTAGCCAGTATGAAAGCCTGTATTTCTGTAAAATAAATAGGCTTTAGCATGAAGTCTTTCATTTTTTGTATTGTAAGAAACTTTTATTTCTGTATTCTTCAAACTTGATAAAAACTCAATAGCTTTTAAATCTGTGGCTCCCATGTAAGAAGTCGTAATAATTTTGAGTTGTCCACCACGATTTGTGAATTCTTTCAACTCATTTTCAAAAATACGGATTCCTGTCCATTTAATAAATGAGACCAAGAAGCTTATTTTATCAGACGATAATATTTCTTTTTTAATTTCGCTTTCAAGCGAAATCCCAGCGTGATTTCCAGTGAATAACTCACTATGAGATAACCTGGTATAGGGAGTAATTTCTTTTAGGTATGATTTAAAATCAGTAAAATCAGCATTCAATTTTTCGTAAAGTGCATTAAGAATGTTTGCTTCAGTTGCTATTATATTTTCATCAATTTCAGCATCAGAGATTTCTTTATTGAGGACTTTAATGATTTTATTTGATATTTTTAACTGTTTTTCTAGGCTATTTTTTCCTTGTATTTGATTAAGCGCGTAATGAATAACTCTGCTTAAATATTGTGACAAAACTTTACTTGCTTCTGTTTTATCAAGGGCTATTTTATTTATATAGAATTTATCCCTATCCAATAGATTTAACTTCTGAGCAATGACTTTATTTATGAGTTGTTCGTAAAGGCCTGTTTCCATGGGTATCTAATAAATTTTTTAAAATTATAAACAATTCAATTGCTATTTTCTAGAGTCGCTTGAGAAATCTGAAATTGAGTAGTTTGCTCTAAACTCTTATTATTGCTTTGAAACATAGTTACAGAAAGATATCGTGAGTAGCTATTTAGATTATCTTGACTTGATCACCAAATCCAGTTGGTTAATGACAAAGTGCTTTTTTTTGTAAAAAAAATTATACACAAGACACTTCTCTTGATAAGAAAACCAAATTTCTTACCAAATCAATATCAGATAGTTTTTATAAAATACTTACTTATTTAAATACAAATAACTTGTGATGACTGTATTGCTATCATATTATGCTAATATATACTACTAAAGGTGCATATAATGGGCTTAATAAAAAAAAGCATAACTGTAACAGAAAAACAAAATGAATGGATAAAATCCCGAATATCATTTGGTGATTATGGTAATGACAGTGAATATTTGCGTGATTTAATTCGAAGAGATAAAGCAGAGAACCAAAAGTTGATTGCATTACAGCAAGCGATTCAGGATGGAATAGATAGTGGTATATCAAATGATTCTATTGAAGATATTATGGATGCAGTTGATATGGAATTAAACAGGAATGAGCAAGTATAAATTATCGATTCAGGCAAGAGACGATTTAAAAGAAATTTATCAATACACACAGTTGAATTTTGGGATTAATCAGGCAAAAAAATACTTATCAAAAATAACTGATGTGCTTAATGCCTTGTCTGATAAAATTCTTACAGGCAGAGATGCTAGCTTGTTCGCTCATGGTTTAAGAAAAATCGAAGTAGGTTCTCATTTAGTGTTTTATCTTAATAAAGAAAATGTGATTATTGTAATCAGAGTCCTCCATAATAGCATGGATATTTCAAAACATTTCTAAGAACCAAATGATATCCCCCTTTTGCAAATCAAACTAAATCCATATAATTACCAATTACACATTATTAATTACTAATTGTTAATTACACATTATTAATCAAAAAACCATGCTTATAGACTTCTTCTACCAAATCAAACAAGCCCGGATTCCGGTCAGTCTTCAGGAATTGCTGACTCTGATTGAAGCGTTAGAGAAAAACCTTGCATTTGGCAGTATGGACGAGTTTTATCAGTTGTCCAAGATGTGTCTTGTTAAGGATGAAAAGTATTTTGATCGTTTTGATCAGGCCTTTGGCAAGTATTATCAGGGATTGGAAAGCCGGGATGATCTGGATGTTTCAAAGATTCCTGAGGATTGGTTGAAGCAGGAGTTTCTGAAACATCTGACCGATGAAGAAAAAGCTAAAATCGAGGCCATGGGCGGCCTGGATCAATTGATGGAAACGCTGAAAAAGCGTCTGGAAGAACAAAAAAAGAAACACGCCGGAGGTAACAAATGGATTGGAACCGGAGGCACTTCGCCTTTTGGTCATGGTGGCTACAATCCAGCGGGTATACGTATTGGCGGAGAAGGTCAAAACAACTGTGCTGTTAAAGTCTGGGAGAAAAGACAATATCGCAACCTGGATGATAATTGTGAGTTGGGAACGCGCAATATCAAAGTCGCTTTAAAAAAACTGCGGAAATTTGCCCGAACCGGTTCGGCGGATGAACTGGATTTAGATGATACGATTAAAAGCACAGCCAAAGATGGTGGATTGCTGAATATCAAAATGGTTCCAGAGCGTCACAATGCGGTGAAGTTGTTGGTGTTTTTTGATATTGGCGGTTCGATGGATCGTTATGTGCAAATGTGTGAGCAATTATTTTCAGCAATTCGTACTGAATTTAAACATCTGGAGTACTTCTATTTTCATAACTGTGTTTATGAATCACTATGGCGTGACAATTCCCGAAGATATGATGAAGGAGTCGATACCAATGATATTTTGCATACTTTTGGCAGCGATTATCATGTGATTTTTGTTGGTGATGCAGCGATGTCGCCGTGGGAGCTGATTTACGAAAACGGCAGTGTCGAACACGACAATGCTGAACCGGGACAACTTTGGCTGAACCGAATCAAGGATAAATGGGATAAAACCATCTGGCTCAATCCGGTATCCGAAAACTACTGGCAATTCACCCAAAGTACACAGATGATAAAGCAAATTTTTGATGACAAAATGTTTCCTCTGACAATTTCAGGAATCACCGAAGGGATTAAATTTTTGGCGAAGTGATTGAGGCGGATATCCGGTGACAGTTTCTTATATTAAATTTGTTTTTAAAATCAGCATGTGCAATACTGGGCAACAATATTTATTGTGAGTTTTGGAAAACAATGAAAGCGTATTATTTTGACGGGAGTGCCTATTTATCAATCAATAATGTTCCCAAACATTATGAGGATATCCCTGAAGGGAGTTGGTTGTGGCTTGATTTCTTTGAAGAGGAACTTTCTGACTTTGTAAAAGTTTGTAGAAAACTTAAGCTGGATATCGCTTTTGGCTGGGTCAGATCCTCTGAGAGAGTGCCGTCCAGATATGTACATAAAAAAGGGCAAACATTGCTTCAGGTAAAGGGGCTGGATTCAAAAAGTAATGACATTGATTTTGACACCATTCGTATCCGTTTTCTTTTTAATGACAAGGTTCTTATCACAACTCATGACAATCAATCCATGAGTATTGAGGGATTTCATAAGCATATTGACAAAGGAACGGAGACACCAGAGTCGCCACTTGATATTGTTTTATCGGTCAATAAAAAAATATTCGAACGTTATTTGCCAATTATTTCCAATCTGGAATCGGACTTGGACGATGTCGCTGATAATTTGTCTGAAAAAACTAATGACAGTGTTTTAAATGATTTGACATTATATCGTTTGCGCCTAAAAAGGTTGAGAAGATACTCAGCTTATCATCGAGAGTCCTTTGCTGAAATGCTGGAATATTATGATGCAGAAAGCACTTCTCACTGGCATAATAAAATTTCCTACATCATTGAAATTCTGGAAAGGCTCAAATCATTCAGTCAGTTGTTTTATGAAGATTGTAAGGATTTGATTGATGGTTATCTTTCACTCGCGTCACATCGGTTGAACAATATTATGAAGGTGCTGACAATTGTTTCGGTGCTTTTTGTACCACTTAGTTTTCTTGCTGGTATTTACGGAATGAACTTTGAAAATATTCCGGAATTAAAGTTTAAATACGGATATTTCGTGCTGTTAGGAGCGATGATAACAATCATCGTTTCAATTATCATGTGGCTCAAGCACAAAAAATGGTATTAGTGGATTATTCTTAGGTTTAGATATCAGGTTTTGATATTATGAAAAAATCAAAAAAGCCCGTTCTACAAATTTTCAGCTTCGCTATTTTGTTGGCTTTAACAATAGCCAGCTATCTTTTACCGGATTCGGTCAAAAAAGTATTAGAACTTGGATATTCAAGTTTTACAATTGGTAGTTATCAACTCACACTATTACAAATTGTTCAAACGATATTGATGATAGTCCTTTTATTCTGGGCAGTTGGATTATTTATTGGTTTGGTTGAAAGGTATTTAAACACCAGATCCTCATTCAGAGCATCAACTCGCCTATTAATCATTCGCTTTTTACAAATTACCCTCTATTTTGTTTCTTTTCTTATTATATTTTCTAACTTGGGAATTGATTTAACTGCATTGGCTATTTTTAGTGGAACCATCGGTATAGGATTAGGTTTTGGTTTGCAGAAAATTGCTTCCAACTTTATTAGTGGAATTATTTTAAGTTCAGAAGATGCTATCAAAGAAGGAGATTTA
>JAGRJP010000194.1 GCA_020442665.1 Lysobacterales bacterium | reverse complement strand
CAGGGTTATGGCATCCAAATTTGGACTGCTGGTTTGCAGTATCTAAACGGTTGTAATATTGGGCTTGATGGAGTGGTTGATCAACAACCAAATTACAAAAAAGCCGGTTTTAAATTGGCTTTCAGAAACATTCGTTTTGAGGGCAAAGCCGGCGGTGATTTTCCGCAAAACCCTGAGCTGAAAGAGCTTTCATCCTTGCCATTTTCAAAGATTGAAAAATATGAGCAAGCGTTCTTCCCTGCGAACCGCAGTGAATTTGTTAAATGCTGGATCAATCAGCCCGGAAGTTTCGCTTTTGGAGTTGTTAAAAACAATCAGCTTCTTGGTTACGGAGTCATTCGTCCTTGTCGAAATGGTTATAAAATTGGTCCATTGCAGGCGGATTCGCCGGAACAAGCAGAGCTTCTTTTTTGTGCGTTAAAGTCTAAGGTTAAAGCAGGTGTTGCCATTTTTCTGGATGTTCCTGAAGTTAATGAACAAGCCATTCTTATGGCGAGAAAGTACAATATGAAACTATCTTTTGAAACTGCAAGAATGTACACCGGTAGCTTTCCTGAATTGCCGATACATAAAATATTTGGAGTGACTTCTTTTGAGGTTGGCTAAATCCTCAGCAGTTAATACAAAATCATTTTTAATCAATATACAGCTTGTTGGTGGTCAAAGTAGCAAAGGAATAATACAACTTATACAAAATAATAAACTATGAACAAAAAAATCTTTTTCCTCTCTCATGGCGGCGGTCCTCTTCCGGTTCTTGGTGAAAAATCTCATAAAGAACTTGTTGAGAACTTAGAACGAATAGCACAAGAAATCAGAAAACCCTCAGCAATTTTAGTGATAAGTGCTCATTGGGAGGAAAACGAGGCAACCGTAACATCCGCAATAAACCCGGATTTAATTTATGATTATTACGGTTTTCCGCAAGAATCCTATAGCATAAAATATCCTTGTCCGGGTAATCCTGAATTGGCGAAACAGGTGTGGCAGAAATTAAAAGATGCAAATATTCAATCAAAATTAGACGGACAAAGAGGTTTTGATCATGGTTTGTTTATTCCTCTGAAAATCATGTACCCGGAGGCTGATATTCCCTGCGTACAGCTTTCATTATTGAATAACCTCAATCCTCAACAACATATTGCCATCGGCAAGGCGCTATCATCTATCGAATATGAAAATTTGCTTATCATCGGCTCAGGATTTTCTTTTCATAATATGGCTGCATTTTTCGCAAAAGAAACAGAAGAGACAAAAGACAAGAATAATCAATTTGAAGGATGGCTTATAGACACCTGTTCCAACCATAATATTAATGAAACAGAAAGAGAAAACAGGTTAAGTAACTGGAGTTCAGCACCTCATGCCCGATATTGCCATCCCAGAGAAGAACATTTGTTACCTTTACATGTTTGTTATGGATTTGCACAAAGAGCCTGCGACCTGTATTATGAGTTGCAGATTTTAAACAAGAAAGCCAGTATGTATCTTTGGAAATAGTTAATGATTTTTACTCAAATTTTACAATAGTTGAGCGGGTTTTAAATCATAGTGTATTTGAGCAAAAAATCGGCTTAGTGACAATATAGTAAGGAATATAATTTCATCATGAATAGCAAACAAATTCTTAGTAAAAAACTGTCAGAAATTAGGTTGGCGATAGAGGAAATGTTGGAAGATAAAGCCATCAAACATAAAGTTTGGAATTTTGGAGCTTATGACATTGATCCTAAATATCTGGTTATTGTTGTTGGTACGGAAACGGAAATACAAAAACAAGAACTTCGTTCAGATAAAAGTTTTAATGAGTCGCTTAAAAATTTATTAGAACAGTTTGATTGGCCAGAAGCTGCAAGAGAGCATGTTGTTTTCAGTATTGAATCACAAGAGGCTGTTGATAAACAATCCAATGGGAACTGGTGGTATCACTATAAATGATTTTCTTCCAATCCCATTGAACGAATTAACTTTATAAGATATTAAACTCCTTATCCACCATATTTACCAAAATCATTTCACCACTTTTATTGGCTCTGAATAGTCCGTATTCCGACTGCTGATATTGCTCAGCTTTGCCTTCCTGAAAGTAAAAAGCATTGGTAGTGAAATAAACCTGGTAGTTTCGGTATTTATACGGAATCATGTATTGGTTGCCGGTGAGTTCTTGATTGTTATACAACCCCACAAAACTGACGACATTATTGCTGTCTTTTTCAACAACAGCGAAACCATTTTGAACTTGAACCGGTTTATTGGAGTTGAGCAGAGAGATGCGATCACGTATATCATTGGATAATGCAAACCGCAATCTCATGTAATCCCCTTGCATCAACGAACGTGGATCAACCGGTGCGAGTTCGAATAACAATACATCGCCATTTTCAACCAAATCCTGCTTTTTGGAAATATTCATATTGATTGAAATCAGAACAATCAGAGCTGTTATCGCGGCAATGATATGTGATTTTGCCGGTTTGTGAACTGTCAATTTTTTGTTTTGTTTTTCAGTTTTGTTTTGTTGATAAACCTTGCTTAGAAATATTGCTGAAGCCAACATAACAACACCCAAAATCATCAACACAACCGATTTAAACATTAGTGTTTGAGCGAGATTGTAATAGTACCAAGAAAAGAAACTCACCACAGAAAGCCACCCAAAAACAATAAGAACGATTCTTTGTCGAGCAAATCCTAAAAGAGCAACTAACAAGCCGGTGCTGATACCGCCAATTTTGAAACTAATCAGAACCAAAAGAACAGATGCACATAAGCTGAGAATACCGGTTTTGGAGTTCCACTCAATTTTGTTTTCTTTCAATAGAATCAACACCAGATTCAGAAAAATTAAAGCGATTAAAATGCTGTTTATCAATCCGGCATGTTCAAACAGCCAGCCGGTTTTATAGTGAATGGTTTCCCTGAGAATAAATTTCCCGAACAATAAAAATCCACTGCTGACTATGATAACAAGCCCGACACCATATCCAACCGTCTCCCAAAGTTCATGTTTTTTACCCCAGGATGTTTCACGCAACCAGATAAAACTAAAAACCACAGCTAAAAAAGCACTTCCCAAACCGTGAAATCCAGAGCTGTTTAAAGCAAATAAGACAGCCAATAAACCAAAAGCGGTTGTCAGCAAACGATGAGCGTATTGCGGAATCAAATACGCCAGGATGAGTTGATAAACACCGAGCACAAATGCTGCGGTAGCGAATTCGAATTTCAAAAAGAAAAGTCCGATACCAAACATCAGTTGACCACATAAGCTGAAAGCCATTCCAACTTGATCAAAAAAATCGTTCTTCTGCATACGAATCACCGCATAAGCAGCGACGGAACATAAAATTCCGACAGTCAGCATGATATCTGCTGTTGGATATCGGAACATAAAATTAAAAGCGACTCCAAAGAATCCGAGGAAGAATAAAGCCGCTATCCAACCGGCAAAGCCTTGAATAAAACGTATATACCAAGGGATATGCTCTGCATCGACTTCCGGTTTATTTCCGGAGACCAGATTATTTTGCAAAAGAGTGTTCCAGATTTGTTGAGGATTATTATTCATGACCATTCTCCTCTGTTGCTTTGGACTCTCTGAGCAGATAGAGCAACCATTTAATGATAGCTGTTGAAGAACCGATGATTAGTATTCCAAAAATCAGGAATGCTAATCCGTCCAAATCATCATTGATTGCTTTCGCAATCATACCAAGAGCGAACACCGCAGTAGCAACCGCCCAAGATGCCATAATTAATACATCAAGTGTTTTAACTCTGTAAAAATAATAAATCGCCGGCATCCATAACAGGAATAATATAAACTCATGATAATATCTTTTTGGATTCCCGATGAAATAGAGACTGAGAAAACTAAAACAAACCATTGCTGCTACTAAAGCGGTTTGAGCAGCAATTCGGTTGAAAAGGAAAGGAGCTTTGCTTTTGTGTAAAAACTCGAAAACGAGACCGGCAGTCATGTTTAACAAAGCAAAAACAAACATCAAATGCTCTCTGCTAAATAACCAAAACCCCCAAAAGGTTCGGTGAACATCCGAATAAAGCGATAAAGTTAAGTTCGCCAAACCCAGCCAAATCAACCACATACCACTACTTCGGGAAGCAAATGCCAAAGGTGTTGTAAACAAGGTCCAGATAAGGAAAAGTTGCCAAGGATCTTTGCCGGTTTGATAAGTTTGTCCAAATAATGCAAATAAAGCACCAAACAACATCGTCATAAAAAATAGTGTCGAGGTACTGGCAATTGAAAATCTTCTGGTTTGGGTGTAGGCAATAAAAGCAACAACAATCAAGCCTTGCACAATGGCAAATTTGGTGAAATCCGAAATATCATCCCAGTTATAGGCAAAAAAGAAAATAATTCCGCTGGCAAGAGCTAAAACACCAAACCACAACATCATGGTTTTGATGTAGGTAAACCATTGTGCAGAAGTGTTTTTGCCACCTCCGAGTTCCAGAGCTTGTTCGATGTTGGAGTTATCTATCAGCCCCTGTTCTTGCCACTTGAGCATTTGTTGTCTGGCTTCATTCATGTTTTCTTCTCTCTAAAAGATTGCATTCAGCTTAAGATAAAAGCCGAATTATTACCAGACGACTCACACAACGGTTCATTATCAAAACCGAAAGTATTAAATTTTAATACTATTCATGTAAATTTGTGCTAACTTTTCACAACCTTTGCGGTCGTCTTCATCAAAACGATTGAGAACCGGACTGTCAATATCCAGAACTCCGATTATCTTATCACCATCAAATAATGGCACAACAATTTCCGAAGCACTTGCCATATCACAAAAAATATGTCCCGGAAACTGATGAACATCTTCCACCACTTGAGTTTGTCCTTTTGCAAAAGCTGTTCCACAAACGCCTTTGCCGATTTCAATGCGAGTGCAGGCAACTTGTCCCTGAAAAGGACCGAGAACCAACTCGCCATTATTTTCAAAATAAAAACCCAGCCA
>JAGRJP010000193.1 GCA_020442665.1 Lysobacterales bacterium | reverse complement strand
GTTTTTGGTCATTGGTCGGCTCTGGGATTACATATTGACAAAGATTTCATTTGTCTCGATTCAGGCAAGGTTTGGGGCGGAAAGCTCACAGCTTTGAAATTGGCAAAATCGGTTAAAAAGTCCAAGCATATTTTTCAAGTTTAGCTTAAGATAGATTTATGAAAGTTTTTGCCCCCGTTTCAATTGGAAATTTTTCAGTTGGCTTTGATTTATTAGGTCTTGCAATCACGCCGGTTGATGGTGAGTTGTTGGGAGATATTGTTGGTATCGAAGCGGCTGAGCAAGATGAAGTTCTTTGTAGTGGTCCTTATGCCAATGTCCTGCCGGAAAACCCGCAAGATAATCTGGTCTTTTTTGCCTTGGAATTATTTAACACCAAACTTAAAGAGGTTGCACCAAAAAAACTCAAACCGGTTCGTTTGAATCTGGAAAAACGCTTGCCTGTTGGGAGTGGTTTGGGTTCAAGTGCATCTTCAATCGTTGCCACCCTTTTTGCTCTGAACTTATTCTACGACAAAGAATTTTCAGTTGATTTTCTTCTGGAAATGGCTGGCGAACTGGAAGGTAAAGTCAGTGGTTCGGTTCATTATGACAATGTC
This sequence comes from Lysobacterales bacterium, assembly GCA_020442665.1. Lineage (GTDB taxonomy): Bacteria > Pseudomonadota > Gammaproteobacteria > Xanthomonadales > Marinicellaceae > NORP309. The sequence goes on along the minus strand of JAGRJP010000193.1, from coordinate 2,066 downwards.
GCTCCTTGTTTGTTAGGTGGTTTGCAACTCATGACGAACAACGAAATTTTGCCTTGCGTTTCTGTTCCTTTTCCCGAGCACTGGGAGTTGGTGGTTAGTTATCCCGGAATAAAAGTTTCAACAGAAAAAGCCAGAGAAATACTACCTAAGGAAATTGATATGCAAACCGCCATAAGGTTTGCTCAGAATTTATCAGTTTTTGTTCATGCATTAAATAACGAAGACGACAAATTAGCCGCAGCAATGTTGTTTGATGTGATAGCCGAACCACATCGGAAATCATTGATTCCCGGATTTGATAACTATAAGGACTTCGCCAAAAGCGTTGGAGCTTTGGGTTTCGGAATATCGGGTTCCGGTTCAACCGTTTTTGTGGTTTGCGACAATCGCATTGTTTCCAACAGAGTTCAAAATTACGCTGAAAGTCACTTCTGCCAAAAAGGCGGATTTAGCCATATCTGCAAAGTTGATGACTTCGGCGTACGAGTTGTTGATGACGTGATGGCGGAGGAATGAATAATTCACCATAAAGGACATGAAAGTAAAGAATAATTCTCATGCTAGCGATGCATTTCATGGTAAATAAAAAAATTATGAAATTACACAATTTAAAACACCCAGAGCAAAAAGTTAATTTTAAGCAAGCTGTTATTGAAGGAATCGGCAAAGACAGAGGCTTGTTTTTTATCGATAATTTCAAACCAATGTCAAATATTGATGAATTGCTGGAGATGGATTTTGTCACTCGAAGCAGTTGTATCATTCATCATTTGATTGAAGGAGAATTGCCCTTTAAAAAGGTCAATGAAATGGTTAAAGCTGCTTTTAATTTTGATATTCCTGTGGTCAAAGTTGAAAACAATGTGGCTTGTCTCGAGTTGTTTCACGGACAAACTCTGGCATTTAAAGATTTCGGTGCACGATTTATGGCTCAATGCATCGCAGCATTTAATGACAAAAATCATGTGACTATTCTAACCGCAACATCCGGGGATACCGGAGCAGCGGTCGCTCATGCTTTTTATAATATTGACGGAATCAAAGTTAAAATTCTTTACCCCAAAGGCAAAATTTCCAATTTGCAGGAAAAACTATTTTGTACTTTGGGAAAGAATATAGAAACATACGCCATTGAAGGAGATTTCGATGATTGTCAGAGAATGGTCAAAGCCGCTTTTGATTCGGATGAAATTCGCCAAAAGCACAATCTGACTTCGGCTAACTCAATCAACATCAGTCGTTTGTTAGCTCAGGTTTGTTACTATTTTGAAATTGCATCCCAATGCAAAGACAAAGAACTGGTGGTTTCCGTTCCCAGCGGTAACTTTGGGAATCTCACCGCCGGAGTGATTGCGAAAACAATTGGAGCACCAATCAAACGCTTTGTGGCTGCGACCAATTCCAATGACACCGTTCCACGATTTTTAATCAATAAGGTTTGGCAACCGAATAAAACAGTCGAAACTGCATCCAACGCTATGGATGTCAGCGACCCGAGCAATTGGCCTCGAATTATGGCATTGTTTAATGACAATTTGGAAGATTTGAAGTCAGTGATTACCGCTTCTATCAAAACTGATGAACAAACTTTCCAAGCGATGAGACAATTGCAACAGCTGAATTATATTGCCGAACCACACACGGCGATTGCCTATGCAGGACTTGTTGATACTTTAAAAGATGGCGAATACGGCGTGTTTGTTTCAACTGCGCATCCAGCAAAATTTATTGAAACAGTGGAAGAGGTTTTGAGTATCAAATTGCCGGTTCCTGAAGCTCTTGAAAAGGTACGAAATTTACAGAATTTATCAGTAACCATGACCAATGATACAGGTAAATTCAATCAAATGTTGTTAGAATAAATAAGTTATTTTTTAAAATTATTAGAGGAAAATTATGAATAATGTCAGACAAATTCAAACTCACAATGGCGGGTTTCCGGTCAAGACAACGATATTAGTTGTTATTGTACTGTTGTTATTAATGTTCGGAACAAAACTTTACAAAACTGTTCCTGTAGGTCATGTTGCAGTTGCTACACTGTTCGGAAAAATAGTTGATGAAAG
>JAGRJP010000192.1 GCA_020442665.1 Lysobacterales bacterium | reverse complement strand
CTCGAATATCAGTTGGGTGGCATTTCTGAATACTATTTTAGTTGGCGGAACCATGTATGTTGTCACTAAGTTTGATGCTGAAGAATGTATGCAAGCGATTCAGGAATACCAAATCACTCATTTCGCGATGGTTCCCATTCAATACCAAAAAATCTTAACACATGAGAATTTCAGCCAATATAATCTATCCTCAATTAAGGCGACAATGTGTTGCGGGTCTCCATTAACGGTAGAAATGAAAAAAACAATTATGGATAATTTGCCTGGTGATTTTATTGAATTATATGGATTAACCGAAGGTTTAATCACTATCTTACCACCTGAGGAAATGAATGAAAAAATAAATTCAGTCGGCAGGCCATATCCTGGGCAAGAACTCATGATTATTGACAATGATGACAACCCTGTTGAAACTGGTGAATCCGGAGAAATCGTTGGCATCAGTGCTGTTCTAATGTCAGGATATTTGAATAATGAAAAAGCAAATTCGGATGCTACATGGTACGATAAAAATAATCGAAAATGGTTAAGAACCGGTGATATTGGACGTCTGGATGATGATGGTTTTTTATATTTGGTTGATAGAAAAAAAGACATGATTATTTCTGGAGGACAGAATATTTATCCTGCTGATATTGAAGCCATCCTAAGTAGAAGAGAAGAAATCAAGGAGTTAGCTGTGATTGGCATTGATTGTAAGAAATGGGGGGAAACTCCAATTGCAATAATAGTAGCCGAGGAAAAAGCCATCATTAATGTTAATGAAATTATGCAATGGCTCAACTCAAAACTAGGCAAACAACAAAGAGTCTCATCTATCATTCAGGTTCAGTCTTTACCACGCAATCCTGCCGGAAAAGTTTTAAAAAGAGTCCTTCGAGAAACGTATAAGGAATTAGAGATTTGAAAATGAACCCAGTTGATTTCTACAATAGTTCTTCATTTTACGAAAGTAATGATGGTTTAAAGCTACATTTCAGAGATCTTGGTTCCAAAAATAGTCCTCATGCCATTATGTGTGTCCCCGGACTCACTCGAAATAGCCGAGATTTCGAAGACTTAGCGCCATATTTAGCTGAAAATTACCGGGTTATTTGTCCCGATCTAAGAGGTCGTGGACTTTCAGATTATGACCCTAACTGGAAAAACTACCACCCTTTAACTTATACTGATGACTTATGGAAATTATTAAATAATCTGGATATTTCAAAAGTTTGTATCATTGGCACTTCGCTGGGAGGGTTAATTTCAATGGTTATGGCATTTCAGGATGCGAACAGATTAAGCGGTGTTATCATGAATGACATAGGCCCTGAAATTGATCAACAAGGGCTAGAAAGAATAAAAAAATATGCAGGTCTGCTCCCACCTGTCAAAAATTGGGATGAAGCCGCATTACAAACCAAAGAAGTCTATGGTCCCTGGTTAAAAGGACTGGATGAAAGTATATGGCTTAAATTAGCAAAAAGAGCCTATAGAACAAATGCCGACAACCAACCTGTTTTAGATATGGATGATAATATTGGACGAGCTATCAAGGAAGTTGGAGAACAAAAAGGAAATCCTTGGGAGTTGTTTGATGGACTCAAAAATACAAATACTCTGGTATTAAGAGGAGAAATTTCAGATATATTAACTGACGAAATTTTAATAAAAATGAAAAAAAGAAATCCCAATATAGAGTATGCCGTGATACCTGACAGAGGGCATGTCCCACTCCTCGATGAAGAGACAAGCCTGACTGCTATCAATAACTTTCTCAAAGTGAGCTGCCAATGATAAAATCAATAGCTTTAAGTCTGTATTTAATATTTTCGTGTAGTGTTTCAGCGAATGAAGCAGAGACAACAAACTCATTACCAATTCATATAAATCAGGAAAACATAACTGTCTCAGGCATTTCTTCCGGAGCTTACATGGCAACACAGTTTCATATTGCCCATTCAGAGAATGTTTCAGGTGCTGCTTTGCTTGCAGGCGGGCCTTATTATTGTGCTCAAAATTCGATTCAAACGGCTCTTGGTTCTTGCATGAAAAATACAGAAGCTTATCAGGCTGATGCTGCTTTAAGTACAATCCAATCCTATTTGAAACAGGGATTAGTTGACAACACTAGCAATTTGGCAAATGATAAAGTCTGGATATTTCATGGTAAGAAGGATTTAGTCATGTCCGAGAACATGAGCAAAAACTCCGGAATTTTATACAAATCACTTGGTACCACCAATATTGTTGAAAAGTTTGATATTGACTCCAACCATGGTTTCCCGACTGTTTCTAAGGGTGTTGCTTGTGATTCCATCGGAAGCCCTTTTTTGAATGCCTGTGGTTATGATGCTGCAGAAGCAATTTTTAAAAACTTGTATGGTGAGTTAATTGAAAAACAAACCGCCAGTGGAAAATTAATACCCATTGATCAGTCAGATTACAATGACTCATTTTTTCTGGAATCCGGCTATTTATATGTTCCCAATTCCTGTTCAGAAGAACAATCTTGCATACTTCATATTGTCTTTCATGGATGTAAACAATCAACTCAATTTGTTGAAAACAGCTTTATTGAAAATGCAGGATACAATGAATGGGCTGAATCAAACAACATCATTGTTTTCTATCCTCAGATATCCAGTAGTCTCATGAATCCTAACGGCTGCTGGGACTGGTGGGGTTATACCGGTTCAGACTATTCCAACAAAAAAGGATCTCAAATCAAAGCTATTTTTGACATGGTCAATTCCCTGACAAAGGCAAAACAATGACACTGGCATGGATATTATTTTTTATTTATTTACTTGCCACTGCCTGGATTGGTCTGTTAGGTCAGAAAAAAACCAGCGGTTTTAGCAGTTTTGCAATAGGAAACAAGGATGTGCATCCTATTTTTGTAGGTATAACACTTGCTTCCAGTGTGGCATCAGCTTCAACATTTATCATTAATCCCGGATTCATCTACGTTGATGGTTTTAGTGCATGGTTTCACATGGTCATCGGGATTACATTGGGTTTTACAGCTATGCTTTATTTCTTGTCGTTTAAATTCAGGCGCATAGGTAGTGAAAACCAAGCTCTGACAATTCCTGACTGGATTGGTAAAAGATATCAATCTAAAGGCTACGCTCTATTTTTTTCAGTTCTCAATCTACTTTCTTTTGCCTTTGTTGTTCTGTTAGTCGGTGGTATTTCGATAGTGATGCAATCTCTGCTGGGACTGTCCAATTCTACGTCTTTAATAATCACACTGACTTTTGTTACTGCCTATGTCTTTATTGGCGGAACTTATGCACATATTTTCACAAACGTGTTACAGGGAATATTAATGATTGGTGTTAGTATTCTGATTTTATCTTCCTGTGTTTATATATTTTTTACCACGCCCGAATCAATCATTGACAAGCTGGATTCTATTAATCCGAATTTATTATCTCCAATAAATTCAGAAGGGAGACTGTTTAATGATGTCTTTTCAATTTATATCTCCGGTTTTATCATCGGTGCTGTTTTGGTTTGCCAACCTCACATTCTGACCAAAGCTCTTTATGTAAAAAATGATACACAAGTGAAGCAGTATTTATCTGTTTTCACAGTGATTTGGATATTATTTGCTCTATTGGGAACTGTCGGTTTCTTCGCACATATTGTGATTCCTGACGATCAATTAATTGATTCAGCCAGTGGGTTATTCAGGCAAGATTTAGTCATGACCGTTTATCTGAAAACTGTCTTTCCTGACTGGGTTCACACTCTCGCGAGCATCATTCTTATTGCCGCTGCCATGTCAACTCTGGATGGCTTGTTGATTTCTATTTCAACAATTACTGCAAATGATTTGATATTAAATATATTTAATAAAAACAAAAAGTTAAATCATGAAGAAAATATGAAACTTGCATTAAAAAGCAGTCACTTTGTTCTTGTTATAATTGCCGTTGGAGCCTATTTAATCAACTTGAATCCACCAAAACTACTTGGTATTTTCGGACAAATCGGAGTTTATGGATTGACAGTTGCAGCAGCTCCAGCGCTATTTTTTGGGATAATACTGAAAAAACCACCTTTGAAGTTGATTTGGAGTTCATCAATACTAGCCCTATTGGTCCATTTTGGATTGTATTTCTTTGGAAATCTCATCATTCCTGCTTCGATAATTTCTTTTGTGAATCCCGGAGTGACTGCTGCAATCGCAACAATAGTGAGCACAACACTTGTCGGTATAGTTGTAATTTCCAAAAGGAAAAAAATCTAATGTTGCTTATTTAATAATTCGCTCAACGCGATTCATTCCTTGCCAATAACACAAATCAGCGGGATTTTGACAGTTCCAGAGGACTAAATTGGCTTTTTTACCAACTTCAATACTGCCGACTTCATCTTCGACTCCAAGCGCCATTGCTGCGTGAACGGTCACTCCGGCCAAAACTTCAACCGGTGTTAATGAGAACTCCACACAGGCTTTATTCATGGTCGTTAGCAGAGAACTACTTGGAGCTGTTCCCGGATTGCAATCCGTCGATACTGCCATTGGAACATTGTATTTTCTGAAATCTTCAATCGGAGGTAACTTTGTTTCTTTCAGGATATAAAAGGCATAAGGAAGCAATACCGCCACAGTTCCTGATTTAGACATTGCTTTCACACTTTTGCTATTGGTGTATTCCACATGATCCGCGGATAAGCCAGAATATTCGGCAACCAATGCAGCACCGTTTAGATCGCTGAGTTGGTCGGCATGGAGTTTAACAGGCAAACCCCAACGAACTGCGGCATCGAAGACTTTCTTTGTCTGTTCATAACTAAAGCCAATACCTTCACAAAAAGCATCCACACAGTCAGCTAGTTTCAGCGATGCCACTTTGGGAATGATTTCTGAACAAATCAAATCAATATAGCCATCAGCATTTCCTTTATACTCAGACGGAACCGCATGAGCTGCCAGAAGTGTGGTTTTAACCTGAACCTGATAATCTTCGCCGAGTTTTTTTGCCACTTGAAGCATTTTTATTTCAGAATCGAGATTTAAACCATATCCGGATTTGATTTCGATGGTTGTTACACCTTCATTCATCAATGCTTGAAATCGGGGTAGTGACTGTTGATACAATTCATCAAAGGACGCTTCACGTGTAGCTCTGACAGTCGATAAGATTCCACCGCCCTGTTTTGCAATTTCTTCGTAACTGATTCCATTAAGTCTTTGTTCGAATTCATCTGAACGATTACCGGCAAAAACCAGATGCGTGTGACAATCGATTAAACCCGGTGTAACCAAATTTCTTTGAGCATCAATAACTTCTTTTGCCAATTCATTAGGTATCTTATTAAGGGAACTTGATGAACCAACCCATTGAATTTCTTCATTTGTTATAGCTATTGCACCATTTTCAATCATTCCATAAGAGTTGGCTCCATCACTCATGGTTGCCAGTTTGGCATTGATAATTAATATATCCCACTTAAACATTAGTCAATATCTGTATTTTGCATTGCAGCGATTTTTTCTATAATTTTTTCAGGAACTTTAACTTTCTCATGCGTGGTATAATCAAGCATAACGATTCTGCCGGTTCCGATGGAAGTCACTCTAGAGTGC
>JAGRJP010000191.1:2900-3553 GCA_020442665.1 Lysobacterales bacterium | reverse complement strand
CCTGTAGCTGAAGTAGGTACATTGTTGGTCCTGTCCCAACCCGAATAAAAAACATTATAGCTGGGGTCAGGTTGCTCATCCAATCTTAAAAGTGAAAAGTCACTAGCTGAGCTACTTGCTAGAAAAGTAGCACCAGACTGAGTGTCATTAAAGCCAGATGTCGGAATGGCTGTTCCACTAGATATCGAATTGGGAGTTCTACATGTTGGTGACTCGTAGTTCCACCAGATATTGATGGAAGCAGCATTTTGAGCGTTAAAACCACAATGATTTGCAGTTAAAAACAAAGGGTCTCCATCATTGTTTGTGTTATTCACAAGCTGACCAGTACAGAGTCCTGATCCATTAATAACATATCGAGCTACTGAGCGAATTTGGTCTCGCCATTCATCGCCTTCACTACAAACGACATCGACATTACAACTACCACTTTTGACATTGTAATCTTCTGTTTCCCAGAATTTATTAGTGTTTGATTTTTTTAGAAAGTCTGGTTGTTCCCAAATAGCTCGGAATCCACGGGCAATTTTATCAATCGAAAAATTAACCTGATCTCTGTATTCGTCATCTACAGTTAATTCTACAGTTACCGTATCGCCAATTATTGGCCCGGGCCAGAATTGCTTGTGATCTTTGTTTTTCTTTTCGTCAAA
>JAGRJP010000191.1:0-2822 GCA_020442665.1 Lysobacterales bacterium | reverse complement strand
AGAGACTTGGCATTTTTTGATTGGACTTTCAGTCTCCAAACCCAGGTATCGTTATCAATTTGATCCCACTGTCCACCTAAGCCTTTATCGCCGGAAACATATAAATCACTAATTTCAGTTTGTGCGGCAAAAACAAAAGGTTGATCTTTGCCGGTGTATTGAGAAGCCTTGGCAACCTCTTGGGAAATATCGGTTTCCGGCAAGGTGTATGCTTGTTTAATTTCGGGCAAAGCGAATACTTGCGAGAATTCCGTTGCTAATAAAAATATCAGAATCTTTTTCATGGTTTTGATCCTCTTATGTTTCCGGTTTTGAGTCTTCCAATACAATTGCTTTAAATCCGTTTCTCTTGAGTTCCTTCAGTACCATATCAGCTTTTCGAGCCCCTGCATAGGGGTTTGTTCTGACACGATGCCATTTGACTCCTTTTATTTCTGTTTCCTGAATGTTTGTGCTGATTCCTGCAAATGCAACCTGCGCCTTCATTTCCTCGGCATCACTCAGGTTTTTAAATGCACCAATCTGCAAAATATAATTGGTTGGAGTTTCATCAATTTTAACGGCCAGTTCGTTATCATCAACAACGACCTCCATTTCCTGAAGAGTTTCGTAGAATACATAGTCCTGCTTGGGTTTGATAGTTACTTGTTCACTTATATCTTCAACTTCGGAGTCTTTGCCGTTGGTTTTTGTAATTTCAGGTTGAACAGATTCGATTTTCGGAACCCAGCCTTTGACATAGGCGGTGATTGCAACCGCTAATCCGCCCAACATACCAATCAATAAAATCGACCAGACCGGCAACCTTTTCTTGGGAGCTGTTCGACCGGCGACTCTTTTTTTGGTTTTCTTCTTTGTAATTTTTTTCTTGGTTGTCATTATTTAATCTTTGTCTTCAGAAAACATCGACTCCGGAGCGGACGCGCCGAGCATTTTCAATCCATTGGCAATGATAACTTTAACCGCCTTAGCTAAACAAAGTCGGGCGTTTCTGAGGGATTCATCATCCAGTTTGCCGATTTTGTGTTCGTTATAATAACTATGAAAACTTTGAGCGAGCTCTCTTAAGTAGTTTGCCAGCACATGGGGAGAGCGTGTTCTGGCGGAAGCCGTCAGAATTTCCGGATATGAAGATAGCAATCGAGTTAAATCATGTTCGGAGTCATTGTCGAGTAAATTCAAACTTGCCAGTCCGATTTCCTGATTGTATTGTAGGGCCTCTTGCTCCAGTTTTTCAAACACGCGGCATATACGTGCATGTGCATATTGAATATAGAAAACAGGGTTTTCGTTGCTTTGTGATTTTGCCAAATCCAAATCGAAGTCAAGATGCTGATCATGGCTGCGCATGACATAGAAAAAACGCGCTGCATCTACGCCAACATCATCAATTAGTTGTGATAAAGTCACAAACTTGCCTGAACGAGTTCCCATTTGCACTTTTTCACCATGCTCGATTAAATTTGCAAATTGAGTTAATACAATTTCGATATCATCAGGGTTGATTCCAAGACCTTTGGCTGCTGCTTTCATACGGGCAATATAACCGTGATGATCTGCACCAAAAAGATATAAAGCTCCTTCAAAACCACGTTCAAATTTATTCAGTAAATAAGCCACATCAGATGCAAAGTAGGTTTTTTGACCATTTTCGCGAATGACAACCCGATCCAAGTCATCACCGAAGTGAGTTGCCATAAACCAGATGGCGCCATCTTTCTCGTAGAGATAGTTGTTATCTTTCAATATTTTCAAGGCTCTATCTACGGTATCACCACTGTGCAATAGTTTTTCTGAAAACCAGGAATCATAATTAACATTAAACTTTGAAAGATCTTGTTTGATTCCTGAAAGAATATCGTTGAGTGCAATTTGGAAAACTTTGTTGTAGTCTTTTTTTCCAAGCAAACTTTTTGTATTGGAAATCAAACCATCAATATGTGTTTCTTTGTCTCCGCCACTTTTCTCGTCAGCAGGAACACCTTCATAAATTTCGTGACTGGTGTGTAAAAACTTATCTCCATATTTTTTTCTGACAATACGGGCAATATCGACAATGTAATCTCCCTGATATCCATTGTCAGGGAAAACTACCGGTTGTCCGCAGAGTTCAACGTATCGCAACCATACAGAAGTTGCCAGGATATCCATCTGCCTGCCATTGTCGTTGACATAGTATTCGCGCTGAACATTATAGCCACACTTTTCTAAAATATTGCTTAAAGAAGCGCCATAAGCAGCTCCTCTTCCATGACCGACATGCAAAGGACCGGTTGGGTTGGCAGAGACAAATTCAACTGTGATTTTTTTGTTTTTTCCATAGGCATTGTCTCCAAACTCGTCACCTTGTTTGATGATTTGCTTAATAACTTGTCTGCGACAATTTTCTGTCAGGAAAAAATTAATAAACCCGGGCCCGGCGACTTCAACCTTACTCACATGTAAAGACTCAATCAGATTATCTGTTAGTAATTGAGCAATGTCTCTGGGAGATTTTTTTAATGGTTTTGCTAAAGTGAGGGCGAGATTGGTGGCAAAATCCCCATGCTCTTTACTTTTTGTACGCTCAAAGATAATTTCAGGAGATAAATCTTTAGGAAACTCTCCGTTTCTTTTTAAATCTTCAAGTGCTTTTTCCAATAATTCTTGTAAGTGTTTAATCATGCCGTGATTTTATGGTTTGTGCAAAGGGGTGATTTTATCAAATCAGGCATTAATGTTTCATAAATACCAACTATTTTTAACGATATTTAAAATTTATAGGATAAAACCGTCTTCATCCAGCTCCGGATAGGGAGAGTTTTTGTCTCGAAAGGTTTTGG
>JAGRJP010000190.1:1651-9257 GCA_020442665.1 Lysobacterales bacterium | reverse complement strand
AAATTTTCACGATTGAATAACATTTTCTGAACAATTGTATTTATATTAGAAAACATTAATATAATGAAAAAATAGACATTTACCAGCGCTTAAATATAGAATGTCGAAAACCATATTGAGAAATTTTAATGAAATTATTATCAAAACTAATGTTATTGGCTGTTCTTATAGCAACAACAGCTCAGGCTGAACAAACATTCAAACCTTTTGTGTTGGCATCAACTGAACCTGCTGATTTCACAGAAACATTAGAAAAGACCCGCAGCAATCTTGAAAATGCCGGTTTTACTGTGATTGGAGAATATTCTCCATTTGCCGATCATACATTGCTGATTGTCACTAATGATGAAGCTCTCAAAGTCGCATCCATGTCAAAAAGAGGAGCCTACGGAGCTCCGCAAAGAATCTCTGTAAGCAAACACGGAGAAGAAGTTGAAGTTAGTTATGCCAATCCGCTGTATTTTGAAAAAGCCTATTGGTTAAAAGGCTCGCTAGCCGAAGTTGACAACAAACTCAGGGAAACCTTAGGATATATTAAAGAATTTGGTTCAGAAGAAGGATTGACCGCTAAAAAACTGAAAAAATATCATTATATGTTTTCTATGCCCTACTTCGATGACCCTTATGAATATGATGAGTATGATTCGTATGAACAAGCTGTCAGCGAAGTGGAGAAACGTCTGAATACAGAAGGTGATCCATTGTCTTTAGTTTATAAACTGGAAATTCCGGGAACTAATATGACATTGTTTGGCGTGCAGATGAAAGCTACCGGAAAAGACGAAGATGAAGAAGATCTGGATGAAAAATACCAAATGAGCATTGTTGATTTTGAACGTCCGGCTAAAACTGCTTACTTTCCGTATGAAATACTTGTTAACAACAACGAAGTCGAAGCATTGCACATGAAATTCAGAATGGCGCTTTACTTCCCTGACCTACCAATGACAGGAGCACACGGGTTCACTAAATTAATGTCTTCACCCGGTGAAATTGATGATGCTTTTGAAGAATTAATCGAAGATTATCGCTAAACTCATGTTGAAAAACAAAAAATCAAAGCCGGTTCTGTACCGGCTTTCTTTATTACTGTTCATCAGTTTTATGGCATCCTGTTCTGAAACAAGTGATGTTATTGACACTCGATCCAACGTCCGAATGATTGCTCTGGCTCCACACCTTGCGGAACTTGCCGAATCTGCCGGTGCACTCGATTCACTTGTAGGAATCGTGTCATATACTCAACTTGAGTCTGAAAAAATAATCGAAGGTGTCGGCGATGCTTTTAAAGTTGATTACGAAAAAATAATTTCACTCAAACCTGATTATGTATTCGTCTGGAAGGATGGAAATCCTGCCAGTGTGATTCACAAACTAAAATCTCTGGGTTTAAATGTGTTAGAGATAGAAATCCAAAAGTTAGCAGATATACCGCGAACCATTGAGCAAATTGCCAAAATTGCAGGTACTGAATCTATAGCTCAGCAAAATATCAATCTTTTTCATTCAGTCATCAACAAGCACAAAAACCAATTCAAGCCCCAAAGAAATATCTTTATCGAAACTTATCACCAACCTCTTTACACTGTTTCAGGCACTCACTGGTTGAGTGAAGCAGCAATGATATGCGGATATGAAAATACTTTTAGTGAAATGCAACCGTTATCAGCTCCAATTAACATTGAATCAGTCATCGACAAAAATCCGGATGTAATTCTCAATATAGCATTAAAAAAAGATAATCAATGGCAGAAATGGAAAGATATTAATGCCGTTAAAAACAATCGAATTCTGACGATTTCACCTAACTTGATGTCACATCCGAATATGAGGTTACTGGAAGGAATAGAGAAATTGTGTGAGTTTTAATAATTATTTTGAAACATACAATTTCTGCCACAATTTGATTACCTCCGTGATTCTCCGTGTCTCCTCCGCGAAACTCTGTGTTCCTTAAATTCATAACTCGAACCCATCTCTAAAAATCAAATCACCTTCTTCCAAAACTTCCAGAGCACCAGTTTGAGTATATACTTGCAACAACCAATCGGCAGATGAGATTTGATTATTGCCATCAACATCCAAGTAGAGAGCCGTTATTAAATCATATATTCCAGGTAACACGCTCGCATCTAACTGAAAAGGTCTGTCCAGAACCGAAACACCTGCTTGATTAACAGTAGTACTGACATCATTGGCGAGATCTGAAAAATATGCAACGCCGTCATATAGACTAGCACCAAGCAAAACCGGACCGAAAGGTTGGTTGGTATCACTTGAGTTAAAAATATTAAAATAAATCGTCAAGAGTTCATTTTGATTGATAACAGAANNCACTGATTGCAATGGAGTTCAGTCGAATCGGGGTGCTGGCGAATTGACTCCGCATGCCTGAGGGATTGTTATTGGCATTATAGTAAAAATCAACAATATCCGCAAAACTGCTACCGTTTAAAGCCTGATATTGAGTTCCCCATTGCGACATTCCCCGACCATGTCCAAAACAACCATGATTGCTGGATAAAGAATCGGATAAACAAGGCCATCCGGCAGATGGAGAACCAACATATCCGTTACCACAAGATAAATCCACATTCGTGCAACTTAATCCGTCATTGGGGTCATCCCAACTGTTATTTTGGGCTGAATATTCAGACCGAGCCAATTCTCCGTTTAAATCGAGCATTATCCCATTGGTAGCAGCAGCTGCATTCATAGTGGACGAATATCCGGTATATCCGAATGCCTGACAACAAGGTCCGGCACAAATATCATATCCGGGATAAGTGCCATTGATGACATGCCATGCACCGTAAGAACGATATGGAATACTGCCAGCCTTTAAACTGTCGGAATCCCACGATGAAATCCACTCATTATCCAGACCTCGCTGAACATAAGTTTCCAGCGAGTAAACCTGACTGGTTGAGCAATTGGAACCGCAACAAGTTCCGCCTGTACTGCTAAAGCCCACCCGAATACTGGCCGGAGGTTCAAGATAAACCGCACCGGATGATCTTTCAAGAATAACGGGTAAGTTATATTCACTTGGTTGATGAGAAAGCTTTGCTCTAACCCATTGAGAGTTTCTATCTTTAAATCCACCTTTTTTCAGAGGGTGTGTCATATCTATTTTTTTAATGCCACTTCCAGCATCGAGGTCAATCACCATTTGCAATGATGAACCCGTACCAACCTCTGTCAATAATTGAGATTGATAACCTTGCTGTTGTATTAAAATCTCAATAGTTTCCGGTAATTTTTCACTAAAATAAAACAAACCATAATCATCTGTATAAGTTTCCGTTTTATCTGAATCATTATTAACACTAATAGCCACATTGCGCAGAGGCATACCGGAGTTTTTATCATAAATATAACCACAGAGAGTTGAATCTTCACAGAGATTTCTAGATTTCGGCTCATATACTGATTGATCAAGCATTATTTGCTCAAGCACAACATTCGAGTTTGCATTTATGTAAGTTTGTAAAGTTTTATAACCATCAGCTGAGACTGTAAGCAGACGAAAATCAGAACCGGGTGATAATTGAACGGCAGTTTTTTGTGTATAGATAACTTCTGAATTGAGTATTAAAATATCAGCCAATGGCTTTTTACCAAGTTTGATATTCCTTAAATCTTCAGTAGTTAAATCATTGGCATCAATTGATTGAATCAGAATTTCAGCATCAATCAATGCACCAGTTTGGCTGTCACGGACTTTAAGTGAATCTGCTTGCACTATTGATATTGATAAATATCCAAATAACAGAACCTTTATTACTTTACACATTGATAATCATCTAAATAACACAGATAGTTATCGAATCATTCTAAGCTAAAATTTGAGAGCGTCAATCTATTGCTTGTTATATTGAGGATTGTACAAACAAAAACCCACCAACCTGAAAAAGAGAAAACAGATTAGTGGGTCAAATGCTTTTGTTAAAACCACAAAGTTAGATTTCACCATAAAGTACATGAAGTACATAAAGTTTTTATAAACTGAGATTTTTGTAATTTGTATGATTAATATCCTTCAATAACTTCATGCTCTTCATGGTTAACAATCATTTATCAATCAAACCCGCTTGCAAAGATAGTATCTGAAAGATAGGTTTCATCGGCTCCGGCATCTCTGAAGCCGAATATGTTAACCTGACTCGGATCATCCCATATATTCTGCCCTTCAAAATCCTGATCCAATGAGTTTACTGTACTTGGGCACAAATCAGCTGCTTCTGAATGTCCACGCACATGGTAGTCACGGTTGACAACATCAATAAAGTTAGGAAAAGCAACTAATGATTGAGTAAATTGATTCAAACCGTCGCTTGAATTTACAACCAGACAGTTTTCAATCCCAGTGACGCCAGTCATTGAAGCCGTAACGCCCGGATCAGGATCATAGATAATTGAATTTTCCAAAGTATAGCTACCACCATCAATTCGAAGCGAAGACCCTATTACATCGTTGTAAGCAGAGGTCACATGATTCATAATGAAATCGCTATTGTGAATACTAAAGTTGTAGATATCTTCCCAACCGTCTGCATTTCCTGCACCATTATCATGTACCATTGATGCTCTCACTTTGATGTCTGCACCAAAATCAGCATATAAAACCACTCCATTATCAGCACGGTTGTCTGAAATATCCGTGTAAGAAATATCAATATTTCCGCCTATAGAGTAAATTGCTCCACCAAATCCACCATTTGTAGTTGCCTCATTGGCTACAATCTGATTGCAGTTTTTTTGATTCCAGCAACTTCCGTTGAACTTGCCTACAATTAGTTCTGCTGCATTATTAACAGATATTCCACCACCATGAACCGCTGAATTCTCTTTTATCAAACCACCATAAACTTCCAGCTTTGTTCCAGCACCAGTTAGATACGCGGCCCCACCTTCACCACTCCCATTAAAGTTGGAATCTGCAAAGTTTTCTGTAATGTTAATAAATTCATCTATTAAGTAGCTTTGTAGTTTAACAACAGATCCGCCTTGAGCATAGATTCCACCTCCATGATTACTGGATGAGTTTCCTGCAATGCCTTTGAAATTAAACAGTGAACCACTGGTGCCTGATCGAATTTCCACTTCGCAACCTGATCCGGCATACAATCCACCACCTAGACCGTATGAATTTGATGAATTATATGCACTATTTAATATGATTCCACTATCCTTGCTAAGTCTTACAAATCCTTGATGACAATAGATACCACCACCATTGTAAACTGCTTCATTAGACAAAATCTTTGATTCTTCGAGACTTAGAGAAACACTGGGACCATAGAGAAAAACTCCACCTCCAAAATTTCCATTATTATTACTCACAATACTTCTTCTGAGAACAATTTTTATACCATTATTGTTAGTTTCTCTAACCGAAATACCTCCACCTTGTTGACTACCAAGTCCAACACCATTTTTTAACTTCAAGCTGTCAATAATAACTGTTATAAGGTCATTCCCATCAGAAATACTTATTACCGGAGCCTGATTGTTGCCGTTAATTGTTGTAACACCATTTTTAATACCTAACTGAGCATCATTACAATTTTCATATCCTCCTTGAATAAGAATGCTCCTGTCAATCTGAATATTCTCAACAATTTCGACCTGTTTGGTTACACGAATTTCACCGGCAAAAGCATTAACCAAATCCTGAATACTGGTATTTGCGATGTTATAGGTACAATTTGCGTCGTTTCCTAAAGTCACCGGAACAGCCAAACTATGAACAGATGCCAACATTAAACCGATAAATGTAAATACTTTTTTCATGTTATTCTCCTTTTAGAATTTTGATATTTAAGATTTTGAAACCAATTCTTTTTCAGTGAGCTTCCTTGCTTTTAAAGCAGGAATAATCATTGGCACAGCCTCTTTGTACTGTCTGTATTTTTCGCCAAATTCAGCTTCCAAATCTTTTTCTTCAAATTGCACTGCAACCAAAATATAAGCCGTACACATCAATGCAAATACCAGATGAGAAACTGTCATAATCGGAGTCGCCCAGAACACAATCAACCAACCAACATACAATGGATGTCTGACTCTTTTGTACAGCGAAGGCATTACAAATTTTGCAGGAGGAAGTTTTTGACCTTTTAGCTCACACCAAATTTGTTTCAAGCCAAAAAGATGAAAGTGGTCGATTAAGAATGTCGCGATAACAACTAAAGCCCAACCGAACATATAGAATGTCAAAACACTGTTTTTGATAAACTCACTTTCTGTGCTCCAAATCACTCCGCCCATAGGCTCCCAAAACCAGAAAATAGCGACCATCGCCACATTCGACAAAAATACATAAGTTGGTCTTTCAGCAGCATTTGGAATATATTTAGTGAACCACTTTTTGAAAGCAGGTCTTGCCATTACACTATGTTGAATGGCGAATAATGCCAACAATCCCAGATTGATCATCAAAGCCTGACTAAAAGGAATGTTTGGAAGTGCATCCAGTGAGTTACTGACTTTTATATTACCGATAAAACCGATTCCCCAGACACACACGCCTAAGAACATGACATAAGATAAGATACCGTATATAAATATTGTTAATTTTTTCATTTTATTTACCCCTTGTTGTGATAAGATTTATTTCTCAGCGATACTTTTTCGCTGAACCTGGGGACACATTTTCCAGTTTCGCCAAATGAATACTTGACGATTGACTGACGATTTTGTGACGGTTTTATGACGAAGAATAATAACATTTAAAATCAATGAGTTATAAAATTGACAATTTTCAAATAAATACAACTTTACGCGAAATTTATCTCAATAAAGAGCTTTTAGTCATAGAACCTAAGGTCTATGAGGTCATAATTTTCTTCATTGAGAATGCCAATAAGGCTATCAGCAAGGATGAACTTCAGGATGCCATCTGGCCTAATGTGGAGGTTTCAGAAACCGCGATCACAAGAGCGGTGATGAAAGCCCGCAAAGCACTCAATGATGAATCGAACCCACAGAACTACATTCAAACAATCCACGGACATGGATATAAGTTTATCGCTGACATAACAGTCATCGAAAAAGAACCTGAATCTAAAACAACTTCAAAAACAAATATTGATGAAGTTCAAACATCTTTGTTCAGGAGTATTTCTGTTAAAACCACACTATTAATTCTGACATTATTGTCGTTTATCGGAATCGGGCTTGTTTATCTGAATCAGGAAACCCCTGAAGAAATATCTCATCATAGACTTATGGTTCTTCCGGTTTCCAATAAAATTGAAGATGAGTCTTATTCTTGGGTCTCTCTAGGTCTTATGTCTTTGGCAAGCAAAGTTATTGAGTCAGGCACTCATATCAGTCTTCTGGCGGATTCGGAAAGTGCAAAATCTACAGAAATTCTGGAATCCGATACATTCCCAATTTCTCAAGAGCAATTATTAAAACTGAAACAACGATTTAATGCAGATTACATCATCAGTTCTGTACTGACTCAACATAATGAAAAACTTTATGTACTCAGATACAGCGTTTATCATCCAAAAGGGGTTTACTCCGAAGTCAAAATAGAAGGCGATAATCCCAGCGGTTTAGCACAAAAAATGGCGAAACAAATCACTCAATTATT
>JAGRJP010000190.1:0-1565 GCA_020442665.1 Lysobacterales bacterium | reverse complement strand
ATGTCTTACCAAATCCAGGGATATGCTGATAAAGCCGAAAAATACTTTGAGCTCGCAATCGAACAAGACCCGACTCTGATTGCAGCGAAAATTGAATTAGCTATTGTCAAACGCAAACTCAGCAATTATCAGGGCTCGATTGACGATTTGCAGAACTTATTACAAAACTTGGACCAGTTTCCTCAAGATCCTACAAATGAACTTGAAATCAATAACTCTCTGGGTGTTGCCTATTTCCGTCAGAGAGATTTCAAGGAAGCTACTCATTACTATTTGAAAAGTTATGAGCTTGCTAAAAAATTGAACAACCATAAATTTCTAATTAAAACATCTCTTAATATGGGAATCGTTGAAAAAAACCTAGGTCATTATGATAATGCGCGCAAGTGGGTAACCGAGGCATTAACTATATCCAGAAAACATAATAACACTGATGACCCAACTGCAATCTATCTTCTTGGACAAATTGAAAGAGAGTTACAAAATACCGATAAAGCGATTAGTCTGTTTAGTCAGGCTTATGATCAATTCAATAAAAATCAAGAATACAGAGAAGCCACAAGTGTTATGAATGCACATGCCATGTTACTGGCAAAAAAAGGACGTTATTCTGAAGCTCTTGAGAGACTCAATGAATCACTGGAGTTCAAACTAAAGCTCAATGATGGTATCGGAATTATTGATAGCAAATTAAGCATGACTGACGTCTATTTGGAGACTGAAGATATCCCGGCTCTGGAACGCGTATATGGTGAGTTACAACAATATATTGCCGAAACAAAAATCAATTCCAGAAATTTTGAAATGACCAAACTGGGAATTTATATTGATTTCCTAAAGAATGATTATCAAACAACTTTTGATAAAATTGCAAAACTTCCCGATGATTTTAACAGTCGCAGTATAGATATGGTGCAGATGAAATGTAAACAAAAGCTAGGAGATAAAGATATTATCAAAGTTTGGCTTGATGAATTTTCCTACCTTAAGTCCGGTGAAGACAGCCGTATGCGTATGTACTGGCTGGATTTAGAGAATTTTTATCTGGAGTCTTATGGATCAACACTGGAATTACAAGAATCCTACAAACAAAGGTTAAGATTATCCAGAGCGATGGGGAATGATGCTGCTTCGGCAAATATTTTACTAAAGATTGGACAACAACATATACAAAACGATCAACTCTCGGAAGCCTCTGACACTCTAAATGAATTAAAAATTATGAATCTGGATTGGTGGCAGATTGATTTATTCGAGGCCGAAATCATGAACGCTAATGGGCAAGTCAATCAATCAATTGAACTCGCAAAGTCGGCAAAACAAAAAGCTTCTTCTATCTGGGGAGACAAAGAAGAAGCTCGTTTGCAAAAACTGCTTTCAAATAGTTTAAACTAAAACTAGTCTTGATTGCGTTTGGGCAACACCCAATCCGGTCGGATAAAGTGGCATGTATAACCCTCAGGGAATCTTTGTAAATAATCCTGATGTTCCGGTTCTGCTTCCCAGAAATCACCAACAGATTCAACTTCTGTGACAACTTTTCCAGGCCAGAGACCACTGGCATC
>JAGRJP010000016.1:18572-25056 GCA_020442665.1 Lysobacterales bacterium | reverse complement strand
GACGCGCTGGATTTAGGTTCCAGTATCGCAAGATGTGAGAGTTCGAGTCTCTCCTTTCGCACCATTCATTCGATGTATAACTTTGGAGCAAACATGCAAATCTCTATAGATAAAAATGAAGGTTTGGAAAGGAATTTAACAGTATCAATTCCTGCAGAAGATATTAAATCAAAAGTAGCAGATAAACTCAAAGAAATCAGCAAGCAAGTTAAAATAAAAGGGTTCAGACCCGGTCGAGTACCTAACAATGTGCTGAACAATAAATTTGGAAAACATGCCAGACAAGAAGTTCTTGGTGAAATGATGAACTCAATCATCCAAGACGCTGTTAAAGAGCATGCACTTTCAATTGCCGAAGCTCCTCAAGTGACCGAAGCCAAAGACTTGGATGACGGTGGATATTCATTCAAAGCAAAACTGGAAGTTTTGCCGGAAATCCCTGAAATTGACTTCTCTAAAGTTAAAGTAAAGAATGAAACTGCTGAAGTTGACGACAATGACGTTGATGGCATGATTGCTAAACTTCAAAAACAAAAACAAGAGTGGAAAGATTCAAAAGCAGCGATTAAAAAGGGAGACTTGGTAACTATCGAGTATGTAGCCAAAAAGGGTAAAAAGAATGTTCACCCTGAGGAAGGAAAAGAAAAAATGGGTATCCTTTTGGGTGAAAGCGGAGTTCCGGATGAACTTGTTTCTGCAATTGTTGGTATGAAAATTGAAGAAAGTAAATCTGAGGAAATTGAGTTTCCTGAAGCGTTCAATGTGAAACCAATGGCCGGACAAAAATTAAAAATTGATTTTGAAGTGGTCAGCCATAAACGTGGAAAACTACCTAAAGTCGATGAAGAGTTTGTAAAATCATTCGGTGTTGACTCAGGTAAAGAAGAAGATTTGCGTAATGAAATCGCCGACAATTTAAAACGTGAATTAAAAAACGTCATACAATCGAAAAATAAAACGGCAGTTCTAAAAGCATTGCGAGAAGAAGTTAAAGATCTTGCAATTTCTGATAAAATGATTGCCAGAGAAAGCGCAGCTTTAGCACATCAGTCAATGGAACAATCCAGACAAATGGGAATTCAAAATCCTCCTCATCCGGATCACAAAAACTTTGAAGGTTTGGCAAAGGAAAGAATTCTTAATTCTTTGTTAATCAGCAACATTGCGAAAAAGCAAAATGTTCAAGTGGATTACACAAAAGTGAGAGAAAAAATCATTGAAATTTCTCAAACCTTTGAAAACCCTTCAGAAATTGTTGAGTATTATTACAAAACGCCTGAGTTGTTATCTTCAATTGAGGGTTCTGTTCTTGAAAATCAAGTTATTGACTGGGTTACAGCAAATGTTGATTTGAGCAGTAAAAAAGTTTCATTTGATAAAATAATGGAATCTGCATAATTTAATTCTTTCGGAGTCAGATATGTCTAAGCATGTAGAAATGATGAATTTAGTTCCAATGGTTGTTGAACAAACTTCCAGAGGTGAGCGTTCGTATGATATTTTTTCACGACTATTAAAAGAAAGAATTATTTTTATGATTGGGCAAGTCGAAGAAAGAATGGCCAACTTAATTGTTGCCCAGTTGCTGTTTCTTGAAGCTGAAAACTCTGAGAAAGATATTTCACTTTATATCAATAGTCCGGGTGGAGTTGTAACTGCCGGTATGTCAATTTATGACACTATGCAATTTATTAAACCGGATGTCAGTACTATTTGTATGGGACAGGCTGCCAGTATGGGTTCTTTAATTCTTTCTGCGGGAGCGAAAGGAAAAAGATACTCATTACCTAATTCAAGAATTATGATTCACCAGTTATCAGGTGGATATCAGGGACAGGCCTCCGATATTGATATTCATGCACGTGAAGCCTTGAAATTAAAAACTAGATTGAATGAAGTGATGGCAAAGCACACCGGTAAAACTGTTGAACAGATTGAGAAAGACACTGATCGTGATAACTTTTTCAGTGCTGATGAGGCAGTTGAGTATGGGCTGATTGACAAGGTCATAACAAAACGAAAATAATCAAACTTTGTATCAATAAAAGCCGGTAATTCAAATCATTGAGTTATCGGCTTTTTTTATTTTACAAAGTAACAAAAAATAACTTTAAATTGATGATAATTGCCCCAATAATGGCTGTTGACTAGATTATTGTCAAAAAAGCGAATTATCTGTAAAGAGAAGGTTCGCATACAAGTTTCAAATTTAGTAGAATGAACTTTGACGATAATGTGAAGTCAAGCAAGTTAATTGGCAAGTTGGAAATAGAACGATGACAAAGAAAAGAGATGATGGCAATAAGGATGATTTGAAATACTGCAGTTTTTGCGGGAAGAGCCAAAAAGAAGTTCCTAAATTAATTGCTGGTCCAAGTGTTTACATTTGTGACGAGTGTGTCGATTTATGTAATGAGATTATTCGTGAAGAATTTGAGGAAGCAATTTCTGATGAAGAAATGGCATTACCATCACCAAAAACGATTCATCAATATCTTAATGATTATGTGATTGGTCAAGAACACGCCAAGAAAGTCCTTTCCGTTGCAGTTTATAACCATTACAAAAGAGTTCGATCCAATCAGAAAAATAAAAATCATAAAGATCAAGTTGAGCTCTCAAAATCAAATATTTTGTTGGTTGGTCCAACAGGTTCTGGTAAAACATTGCTTGCAGAAACTCTTGCCAGAGTGCTAAATGTTCCATTCACAATTGCTGATGCCACTTCCCTGACTGAAGCCGGCTATGTCGGTGAAGATGTTGAAAATATCATTCAAAAACTCCTGCAAAAATGTGATTACGATGTTGAAAAAGCTGAAAGCGGAATTGTTTATCTGGATGAAATTGACAAAATTTCTCGGAAATCTGACAATCCTTCGATTACTCGTGATGTTTCCGGTGAAGGTGTACAGCAAGCTCTGTTAAAATTGATTGAAGGGACTGTTGCTTCAGTACCACCCCAAGGTGGACGTAAACATCCTCAACAGGAATTCTTACAAGTAGATACGAAGAATATTCTGTTTATATGTGGAGGAGCATTTTCTGGTCTTGAAAAAATCATTGAGAGACGTTCGCAAAAAACCGGAATAGGATTTTCAGCAGAAGTTAAAGGCAAAAAATCAGACAAAGAAGAATTGGCTCTATTCACTGACTTACAACCGGATGATTTGGTCAATTATGGTTTGATTCCTGAGTTTGTGGGACGCCTGCCGGTTGTAGCAACGCTTGAAATGCTGGATGAAAAAGCACTAATCAAAATTTTGGTTGAACCTAAGAATGCAATTACTAAGCAGTTCAAATATATGTTTGAACTTGATAATGTTGAACTTGATATACGTGACGATGCCTTAATAGCAATTGCGAAGCAAGCGTTGAAACGCAAAACAGGTGCGCGCGGACTTCGTACGATTATGGAAAAAGCATTGCTTGACATCATGTATGACATCCCGGACATGAAAGATGCTAAAAAGGTTGTAATTGATCGTGCCGTTATCGAAGAAGGTAATAATCCCATTGTTGTAAGAGACAGTGTTGCAAAAGTAGTGAATGAAAATTAATTGATGACATCAACTGAAAACAATTTGACAGCGGTTTTGCCACTTAGGGATTTAGTTATTTTCCCGGGAATGGTGGTTCCATTATTTGTTGGTCGTGAAAAATCATTGAAAGCTTTAGAGCATTCAATGAAAAATAATAAACCGATTGTGCTGGTTTCACAGAAAAATGCTGAAACCGATAACCCGGGAATTGAAGACATCTATTCTATTGGAACATTAGCGAATATTTTGCAAATGGTCAAATTACAGGATGGCACACATAAGGTTCTCATTGAAGGAATCCACAAAGTCGGCCTCAATCATATTCAGGATGGAGAGTTTTTTACTTCTGTAATTGCAAAAATTGAAGATACCAAAACAGTAAAACCACATGAGCTGGAAGTTTTAGTAAAATCTTTAAAAAAGCAATTTGATTATTTTTCCAAGCAAGACAGTAAAATTCCAAAAGAACTGATTAGTTCCGTCACCAATATTGACGATGCTTCGAAACTGGCAGATACCATATCTGCTCATATCAATATCAGTTTGGATAAAAAGCAGGATCTATTAGAACAACCGGATGTTGCCAAAAGGATTGAGTCACTATTGATGGTTCTTGATACTGAACTCGAGATGATTGAAGTTGAAAAGAAAATTCGTAAAAGAGTGAAAAAACAGATTGAAAGGAATCAAAAAGAATATTATCTGAACGAACAAATTAAGGCAATTCAACGAGAGCTGACCGATATTGATGAGAAGAACTCAGAATATGGTGAATTAGAAAAGAAGATTGCTGAAACAAAACTCAGTCAAAATGCTCGAGAAAAAGTATTACAAGAGCTCAGAAAATTAAAACTCATGCCTCCGATGTCAACTGAAGCAACAGTTGTCAGAAACTATCTGGATACAATACTTAATCTTCCATGGGAAAAGCGTAATAAAGTTAAATCTGATTTGGAATATGCTCGTAAAATTCTGGATGAAGACCATTTTGGATTGGAAGAAGTTAAAGAGAGAATTTTAGAGTTTCTTGCAGTTCAAAAACGCAAGAAAAAAATGAAAGGACCGATTATGTGTTTAGTCGGACCTCCCGGTGTGGGAAAAACATCTCTTGGAAAATCGATCGCAAAAGCAACCAGCCGAGTCTATAGCCGTATGTCTTTAGGTGGCGTCAGGGATGAGGCGGAGATTCGTGGTCATCGAAGAACTTATATTGGTTCGATGCCGGGAAGAATCATTCAAAATCTGACAAAAGCCAAATCATGTAATCCGTTAATGCTGCTGGATGAGTTGGATAAAATGAGTTCTGATTTTCGTGGTGATCCGTCATCAGCATTACTAGAGGTATTAGATCCTGAACAAAACAGTACATTCGCTGATAATTATCTGGATATGGAATTTGACTTGTCAGAGGTGATGTTTATTGCAACGGCAAACTCACTCAATATTCCGGGACCTTTGCGGGATCGTATGGAGGTTATAAGTATTCCGGGTTATACAGAACACGAAAAAATTGAAATTACGATTAAATATTTAATCCCTAAACAGATCGAATCCAACGGATTGAAGAAAAGCGAGCTGACAATCAGCAGAGCGGGTATCAGAGAAATCATCAGATACTATACCAAAGAGTCCGGTGTCAGAAATCTGGAAAGGGAAATATCCAAAGTTTGTCGAAAGGTAGTTAAACAAATTTTAACTGATGATAAAATTAAAAAAATAAATATTTCAATCAAAAACATCGAAGAATATCTTGGTGTCAGAAAAACCAATTATGGCAAAGCTGAGCAAAAGAATGAGGTTGGAATGGTCACAGGGTTAGCTTGGACCGAAGTTGGTGGTGAGTTGTTACAAATCGAATCAACTGTGCTACCTGGAAATGGCAAGCAAATTCTAACCGGGCATCTGGGTAAGGTTATGAAAGAATCCATTCAAGCTTCTTACTCGGTTGTAAAATCAAAAGCTCAGTCGTTGGGAATTGACATCGCTGCATTGGAACAAAAAGACATTCATATTCATGTGCCAGAAGGAGCAACTCCCAAAGATGGTCCTAGTGCCGGTATTGGTATGTGTGTTGCATTGGTTTCGGCATTAACAAATAACCCTGTTCGCTCCGAAATTGCAATGACAGGCGAAATAACATTACGTGGAAAAGTCCTCGAAATTGGCGGTTTGAAAGAGAAACTATTAGCCGCTTTAAGAGGAGGAATAAAAAAAGTAATAATTCCATTTGACAATGCAAAGGATTTGATTAAAATGCCCTCTCAAGTTAAAAATGAGCTGGAAATCATACCTGTTAAATATATCGAAGAAGTATTTGAAATTGCATTGGAGAAGGGGCTGAATCCCATATCTGATGAAGATTTTAACGTCATGCTTGGTATCGATAAAGGTAGTAAAAAATCGCCACGTGAAACTTTTAGTCACTAGCTAAATAAAATAATTGTGAGTGTGGTTGATTGCTCGGCTAAATACTGAAATTATTGGTAAATAATTTAAAAAATAATTACCACTTTTGAAAACAATAGAGTACAATTCGTTTTCGGAATTTTTACTGAATAAGAATATTATTAAAAGTTGATCTCAAAAGGATTTACTTTTTGCTAAATTGGAGTTTATATAAAATGAAAAAAGCAGACTTTATTAAACAAGTAGCTGAGAATGCGGGTGTTTCACAAGCTACAGCAAATTCTTGTCTGGAAGCAATGATTGGAACTGTAACAGAATGTTTGAAAGATGGAGACTCTTTGACTTTTGTTGGATTTGGAACTTTCTCTGTAAAAGAAAGAGCAGCAAGAAAAGGTCGTAATCCAAGAACTGGTGCTACAATTGACATTAAAGCATCAAAAGTTCCTACTTTCAAAGCGGGTAAAGCATTAAAAGACGCTTTAAACTAAATATAAGCCCTAATTTGAAAAACATTGGGTGCTTAGCTCAGCTGGGAGAGC
>JAGRJP010000016.1:0-18509 GCA_020442665.1 Lysobacterales bacterium | reverse complement strand
GAGTGGTAGTTCAGTTGGTTAGAATACCGGCCTGTCACGCCGGGGGTCGCGGGTTCGAGTCCCGTCCACTCCGCCACTTATCAGAAAGGGTGTCAATGTGACACCCTTTTTTTATTACACAATTAAAATAGTATAGAATTATGCTAAGAGACATTAAACAACAATCATCAGGTTTAACAGCCAAAATATTACTTGGTTTAATTATAATTTCTTTTGTTTTTTGGGGCGTAGGAAGTCAATTAATGACCTCAGGAAATGATTCAGCAGCTGTTGTCAATGGAGACAAAGTCTCATTTGATGATTTTAACCAAGCGGTTCAAGCTGATAGAAATAGAATGACTCAACAATTTGGGGATAGTTTAGGATCAGAATATTTTGAAACTGAGAATTACAAACGAGGAATTTTAAATCGTTTGGTTGAATCTGAACTTTTAAAACAGGAGGCCAGTAAGTTTTCTTATGATGTCAGACCAGAGCGTATCAAAGAATATATTGAATCTGCTCCGGCACTCCAAATTGATGGAAAGTTCAGTAAAGAAGCTTATGCTAATTATCTGAAAAGTGTCAGAAAATCACCGGAGATGTTGCAAGTTCAGATTGAGGACGAATTAAAAACATCTGCAATTCCATTAATGATTTCTGAGACAGCATTTAGTCTTGATTCTGAAATCAAAAAACAAAATCAACTATCAAAACAAAAACGTAACTTCGACTATTTTGAATTGTCAGCCAATGACTTTATGGATAAAGTTGAAGTCACTGATGAAGAAATAGAAAACCATTATACTGAATTTGGTAATGATTATATGACTGAAGAAAAGGTTTCAGTTAACTATATTGAATTATCAGCAGCCGATGTTGCCTCAGAAGTTGAAGTCACTGATGAAGAGGTTGCTACTTACTACACTGAAAAAAAAGACTCTTTGACAAACCCGGAAAAACGCAAAGCTTCACATATATTGCTTCCGGTTAGTAGCGATGATGCAGAAAGTGTCAAAGCTGAAATTGTAAAGGTAGCTGCACGAATAGCGAGTGGTGAAGATTTTGTTGAAGTCGCAAAAGAAGTATCAAAAGACCCGGGTTCAGCTCCTAATGGTGGTGATTTGGGTTGGGTTTCAAAAGGTGATATGGTTAAACCTTTTGAAGATAAGTTATTTTCAATGAATGAGGGTGAAATCTCGGAGCCGGTTCTATCTGATTTTGGTTATCACATTATTAAATTAGATGAAATTCAATTGCCCAATATACCAACATTGGATGAAATCAAAGAAACACTGGTAGATGAGTTGAAACATGAGAAGGCAAATAATCTATTTTTAACTAAAGCAGATGAATTGAATACCATTGTTATCGATTCCGATAATGTTTTAGAAGTCGCTGCTGAGAACTTTGGTTTGTCAGTCCAGACAACTGAAGCTTTCACCAGAAGAGGCGGGATAGGTGTTTCGGCGAATCAAAATTTCATTCAGGCTGCATTTTCTGATACTGTTAAAACAGATAGTGAAACTAGCCAGATGGTAGACTTGGGTGAAAATCACATCGCCTATCTTCACATTAATGAGCTTATGTTACCGACCAAAAAGCCTATAGAAGAAGTCTCAGATATTATTAAAAATAAACTGAAAACAGAGAAATCTAAGGAAATGGCTCAAAAAGAAGTTGAAACATTAGTAGATGCTATTAATAAGGGTGAAAAAACTTTGTCTGAAGCAGCAAATGAGCATGAAAAAACTGTAACGGAAGCAGTTGATGTGGAAAGAATCGGTTCTAAACAGCCATTTATGCTTGTTAAAAATGTATTTAGTTTAAAACTGGATTCTGAGAGTAATAAAGTTGTAAAAGTTGACTCTTCAGGAAATTCTTATGCAGTTGTCATGCTAAAAGCAGTTAATAATCCTGATTCTGAGAGTTTAACTGAAGAAGACAAGTCTCAAATTGCTTCTCAGATTGAAAGAACTTCAACAAATAATGAAGTCGTTAACTTTACAAATTACCTGAAAAGCAAGGCGGATGTGAATATTAACGAAAAGATATTTGAAACTAATCAATAACGAACACTGAGTGATGTCTTTTGACATCACTCATTTGCAATATGCGTAACAACACTCAATCAATTTCCGATAAAATATTTGGCGAATTTGATCGTTTTTTAAAGATTGTAGCCCATAAGCCGGCAGCACCTCATACCCCAACTCCCAAAAGCGAAGCTATTGATGTTGAATTGTCAGATTATGATAAGCGCAACATCCAAGGTTTGATGCGTATTAATCACACCGGAGAGGTGTGTGCTCAGGCACTTTATTATGGACAGGCAATGTTTGCCAAAGATGGCTCAACTCATGCTCATTTGATTCAAGCTGCTGCTGAGGAGCATGATCACTTATACTGGTGCCAAGAAAGGTTAGATGATTTAGGGGCAAGAGTTAGTATCTTAAATCCCTTTTGGTATATCAGTTCATTTGCTTTAGGTGCGACCGCTGCCTTTTTTGGTGATAGAGTCAGTTATGGTTTTGTCATTGAAGTTGAAAATCAGGTTGAGGATCATTTACAGGAACATATTGAGCAAATTCCACAAGAAGATATAAAAACTCACGCAATTCTCAAACAAATGCAATTAGATGAAATTCGTCATGCAAATGATGCCAGAGATGCCGGAGGTTTGGATTTACCAATTCCTGTGAAAAAAATCATGACCGCTATGTCAAAATTTATGAAATTTTTGGTGTACAGAATTTAATAACTTCTTAAAAGTCAGACTGAAAGCACCAGTGCCAAGGTTCATAAATAACTCCCGTTGAGTTATTTCTAGGATAAGAAAGATAAAAACCAAATTGATTCGCATTCTTAACTAGCCAATAAAAAGCATCGCTCTTTTCAAACTCTTCTTCCAGAACGACCTCACCTTTAGAAGTTAAATCAATGGCAAATCCTGTATGATGTTCGCTAAAACCAGGTAAGACGTTCACTTTAAGAATTTCTTCTAACTTCTGACCTTTATTGATTTTATTAAGAATCAGCTTTTTTTGATACTGAATAGATCTAAATGCAGAAATAATCTGGAGTTTGATGCCATCTTTTTTTGCGGCCTTCTTCATTTTCTTCCAGTATCTTCCTGCAAGTGGATGAAGAAAAATATCACGATTAAATATATCTTTCTTGAATCTTTTTAATCGACCGGCTTCAAAGTGAATGGGGAAAGAATATTCATCAATATTCATTAAAACTTTATTGGTTTTTTTTAAATATTGCCAATATAGTTCTAACCAGTTATCGGCTGAAGGATGTAAAAATAACGATTTAGCCTCAGTTTTATAGGATTTGTTTTTGTATTTTTCTTTCAGCTTAACTTTAATTTTATCTTTTTTAACAAGAAGTTTCCCTATTTTTTTATTGTCAAATCGATCCAATATGAAATAAGTATCTGAGGATGATGATTTGGATAGTGAGATTCTAGTCAGCGATGGATTCAATATTTGCCTCCCAGTTTTTTCCATCAAAGCCTTTGACATTGAGATGTAAGTTTGAAAACTCATCTAAACATCTGACATTGATGCTCCATTGATCAGGATGTGAACGGGGTTGATAAAACGACTTGATTCCACATTTTTTGCAAAAAAAATGTTTAGCAATTTTTTTATTGAATTGATAGTTTTCGATGTTATTCCAATCCGTTAATAACTCAAATTCAGATTTTGGGATAATTAAATGTATATAGCCGGTTTTCTCACAAATACTGCAATTACAAGCCAGAATTTCCGTATCTTCGATAGGCTGTGAAAGTTGAAAGGAATACCTAACTTGACCGCAATGACAACCGCCTTTATATTCATAATTACTCATAATCTAAATCATACAAGTTTTAGTTGATTGTTCAATCTTATATTATCTTTTAGTTTCAAAATATGCGATAATCCTGCGGTTTAAATTTCTTAACAAATTATTAGATTCGGGAGAATTTTATGAGTTTTTTTATTTCTGATGCAGTTGCTCAAACTGCAGGTGCGGCACAAGCTCCGAGTGCTTGGGGATCTTTGATTCCATTAATTTTAATTTTTGTTGTTTTTTACTTTTTACTGATTCGCCCACAACAAAAAAAGATGAAAGCTCATCAAGAAATGGTTGCGGCATTGGCAAAAGGTGATGAAGTTACAACCAATGGCGGGATTTTAGGCAAGATTATTTCACTGGATGATTCATTTGTAACGCTTGAAATCGATCAAAATGTCACCATAAAACTACAGCGTGGTGCTGTGGCTCATGTTTTACCTAAAGGGACAATAAAGTCAATTAAGTAGTCAAACAAATTAGTAAGGCAAGTTGCTTTTAGTTGTCATAGCAAAAAAAACAGTATAAAAAAACAGGAAGAACTATGAACCATTATCCATTATGGAAAAATCTTCTTATCGTCATTATTTTGGCATTGGGTGTGTATTATGCATCGCCGAATTTATACGAAAGAAGTCCGGTTATTCAAACCAGTGCAATTAAAGCACAACCGGTTGATGAAAACTTGGTTGCTCAAATTGGTGAGCAATTAGATGCCGCAGGAATTTCCGGGTATAAAATTGTTCAGGAAAATGACACCATCATTACTAAATTTGCGAATGTAGAAGACCAGTTGAAAGGAAAAGAAATCATAAGTGGTCTTGAGGGTTACAAATCAGCATTAAACTTAAGGACTTTTATTCCTGAATGGTTGCAAAATTCGGGCGGAAAAGCCATGAGTTTGGGTTTGGATTTGATGGGCGGAGTTTACTTTCTGATGGAAGTGGATATGGACGAAGCCATGGAAAACAAATACAACCAGATTCGCGGTGATGTTATTCGAATCCTCTCCAAGGAAAAAATTTCTAAAAAAGGAATTAAATGGGACGATGGCAAATTATTAGTCAGTTTTAAATCTGAAGAATTGGCATCTAATGCTTTTGATAAATTGAGAAAGCAAATATCAGAAGTGGGTTTTAAACAACGTAATATTGATGGTGTTGAAACTTTGGTAGGAACTTTAAAGGAAGCCTCAATTTCTGAAATCAAAAACAAGTCGATTGAACAAAATATTTCGACAATCCGTAGCCGTGTTAATGAATTCGGGGTTTCAGAGCCGATTGTACAAAGACAAGGAGCCGATCGTATAGTTGTACAGCTTCCGGGTGTGCAAGATTCATCAGAAATTAAAGATACCCTTGGATCGGTTGCTACATTGGAATATCGTGCTGTGAATATGGACTCAACACAAAATGCTTACCAAATTCATCAATCCGGTAAACCGGCACCATTGGGATATAAAATTTACTTTGAATCAGATGGTCAACCGGTTTTATTAAGCAATCGTATTATTGTTTC
Source organism: Lysobacterales bacterium (assembly GCA_020442665.1). Taxonomy (GTDB): domain Bacteria; phylum Pseudomonadota; class Gammaproteobacteria; order Xanthomonadales; family Marinicellaceae; genus NORP309. The sequence goes on along the minus strand of JAGRJP010000016.1, from coordinate 13,166 downwards.
CGGAGATCAATTGATAGATGCAACTGCCGGAATTAATCAGGAAACAGGGCAACCACAAGTGTCGGTTCGATTGAATAGTATTGGCGCAAAACGCATGCTTGATTTTACCAAGGACAATGTTGGTAACAATATGGCCGTTGTTTATAAAGATAGAGAACTGATTGGTACAGATCCGGAAACAGGTAAAAAAATCTATCGTCCAAGAGAAACCGTCATTAGTAATGCGGTAATTAATGGAGTCTTTAGTGACCGTTTCCAAACATCAGGTTCAATGACTACAAAAGAAGCATCAAAACTGGCATTGGAATTGCGTTCTGGCTCACTGTCAGCACCGGTTGAAATCGTCAGAGAAAGAACAATCGGGCCATCTTTGGGTAAGGAAAATATTGAAAAAGGTTTTAAATCTGTTGCTGCCGGTTTCGTACTGGTTTTGGTATTTATGCTAATTTACTACAAAGTTTTCGGTATTGTTGCGAATATTGCTTTGACATTTAATGTGGTATTAATGGTTGCCTTGTTGTCTCTATTAGGAGCGACATTAACTTTACCGGGGATTGCCGGGATTGTATTAACGGTTGGTATGGCGGTGGATGCGAATATCTTGATTTTTGAGAGGATAAGAGAGGAGTTGAGACTTGGTACCTCGCCTCAGGGTAGTATTAAAGCCGGCTATGACAAGGCATTGTCAACTATTGCAGATGCCAATATTACTACTTTTATTGCGGCTATTGTGCTATTTGCTTTTGGAACCGGGCCAATTAAAGGCTTTGCTGTGACACTCAGTATCGGTATTGTGACATCCATGTTTACAGCAATTATGGTTTCCAGAGCGATTGTAAATTTGATTTATGGTCGTAAACGCAAATTGCAATCATTGTCAATTTAAGGAGAGGAACATGAAATTTCTAACTAAATTAAAATTTGATTTTATGTCTTATCGTAAGGCAGCATTGGTTTTGTCTCTGACCTTGATTGCGATTTCAATCTCAGCTTTATTTGTTCGGGGGTTGAATTTTGGATTGGATTTTACTGGTGGAACCGCTGTCGTTGTAGAATTTGAAAATAGCCCAAACTTAGAATCCATTCGATCTGCTTTGGAAAAAGATAGCTTTGTGGATGCTTCAGTCCAAAGTTTTGGTTCAGCAAAATCGGTACAAATTCGCTTTCAATCCAAGAACGAGGAAGAGTCAACCCAGTTGAGAGATCAAATTGAAAGAGTGATTCTTTCAATGGACGCTACAGCAGAAGTGGGTAGAGGTGATTTCATCGGCTCTCAAGTTGGGGATGAATTAGTTGAGCAGGGTTCTCTGGCAATTCTATATGCTATTTTTGGAATTTTGTTGTATGTGACGATTCGATTTGAATGGCGTTTTTCACTGGGCTCAGTTATTGCATTGGTGCATGACGTAATAATCACTGTTGGTGTGTTTTCAATCACGCAGATTGAGTTTGATTTAACAATTCTTGCTGCATTGTTGGCGGTGATTGGTTACTCACTTAACGATACGATTGTGGTGTTTGACCGTGTGAGAGAAAACTTTTTGTCGATGCGCAAGAAAACTCCGCAAGAAGTTTTCAATGTCTCTATTAGCCAAACCCTTTCAAGAACGGTGATTACTTCGTTTACCACGTTATTAGTATTACTGGCATTGTTCTTCCTTGGTGGTACAATGATTCACGGGTTTGCTTTTGCTTTGATTGTCGGGATTGTTGTGGGAACATATTCCTCAATCTTTGTAGCAAGTACATCCACATTGGCTTTGGGTGTTTCTCGTGATGATTTGTTACCGGCAGAAAAAGAAGGAGCAAATCTGGATCATATTCCATAGCATTAATTCGGTATCTGTACTTTAGTCCCCTCTTGAGAGGGGATTAAAGATGGGTAACTTCTATGTTCAAACTCATTTACACCAAAGAAAATATCCTGAAAGGAGTCGTTCTTTATAGTGTATTTGATGCAATTGCTGTAATTATCTTAGGAGAATTTTCTTTCCAAAGGCTTTTTGGAATGATGGTTTTAGGGGGCACATTTTATGCTTTTGAGATTCCAAGTTATTTTGCATGGATAGAAAAAAAATCTGAGCAGTATCCACTAAAAAGACGACCTTTCGCCAAAACTCTTTATGCATTAGCATATTTCAACCCTTTGTGGATTGCCAGACATTTGATTGTTATAGATTTATTAACTTCTGGTACAATCAATCCCGATATTTTAACTATTTCTTACAAGTCATTCCTGTTTAATATACCTATTTCATTTTTAGGAAATTTCATCATACAAAACCTAATCACACTACAATTTCGTTATGTTGCCAGCGCTGTGTTTTCAGGATTAATGGCGATTTATTATGCTTTTGCCAAGGTGTTGTTTGGATGAGTTTTTGGCATCGAATCCATCAAATTTTAACGACCAATCAGAATTTATATCTTTTGACTGTGGTTGAATCCACAGGAAGCGCTCCGGGAAAATCTGGCTTTAAAATGATTGTTGCAGAAAATGGTGAGTTATACGGCACTATTGGTGGCGGAATTATGGAATATAATTTGGTTGAAAGAGCAAAAGAAAACTTAAAAAGCTCTCTGTTTCAATCTTTTATTGTTAAACAAGTTCATCAAAAACACGATAAAAATAGTTCAGGAATGATTTGCTCCGGCTCTCAAACGATTTCATTTGTTCCATTGCTTGAAAAAAACTTATCTGCGATTGAACAATGTCTCGATCAAGAACAAATGATTGAACTGAGTTCGCACGGTTTTTCAATCATCAATTTTGAGAATCAAACCGGGTTTGAATATGTTTCTGAGAATAATTGGTATTATCGTGAACTTATCAATCACAAATCAAAAGTTCATATTTTCGGGGCAGGGCATGTGAGTTTTGCAACGTCAGAGCTGTTGTCTAAACTGAATTTTGATGTGTATTTATACGATAACAGAAATAATATCAATACATTCGATAATAACCAGTTTGTCTTCGAGAAATCTATTATTGATTACAAAACAATCAATCAGCATATTGAAGTTAAAGAAAAAGACTATGTGTTAATAATGACACACAAATTTTTTGAAGATAAATTAATATTGTCACAACTTATTAGTCAAACTGTGAAGTATTTGGGCGTATTAGGCAGTAAAAGTAAAATGCAGGCTTTATTTTCTGAACTAACCAATGAAGGATTTCTTGAGTCACAATTAGAAAAAGTCAATACTCCGATTGGTTTGAGTATCAATAGCAAAACAACAGATGAAATCGCTGTGAGTATTGCTGCGGAATTGATTAAAGTTAAGAACAGTTAATTCAATCAACCATCGCATTTTGCGATAATTTCATTGAGAATCTTTTTGTTTAATGTTCCAAGATATTGTCGGGATTCTGTATTTTTACAATCAAATTCGGTCAGAATTTGAATATACATATTTTCGGCATTTTTCAGCTGTTTAGTTCTGAGAAATGATTTTGCAGCAGCTAATTTATCAACCATTTCCAGTTCTTGCTCAGGGGTGAGATTTGTTTGTTTAACTTCTACTTGTTCCTGAGAAAAATACCAAAAACTGATACCCGCAACACCAACCGCAATGATTGCCAATAAGATATAAACCAGTAAATTATTCGATTTCGCAGGAGTAGCTTGAGTGATTGGAATAAATCCTTGAGTCGTGTTTGAGCCTTGTCTTTCCAGACGTTTGATCCATTTATCCAGAATTAAAGTCAATTGATCAGCCGATTGATAACGATCATCCGGGTCTTTAGCAAGCAATCTATCAAGAATGGGTTGCAGAGCGGATTTCTCTTCTGGAAGTGGAGGTGGTGGCTCGTGTACATGAGCATAACTAATTGCAAATGTGTCATCACCTTCGAATAGTTTTCTGCCAATCAGCATTTCATACATGACAACACCCAAAGCATATAAGTCAGAGCGTTCGTCAATTTCTTTCCCTAAAGCTCTTTCCGGACTCATGTAATGAGGTGTTCCAACAACAGCTCCGACACGGGTAAACTCACTGGTTTTTCCCTGAGCTTTGGCAATACCGAAATCCAATAGAACAGCCTTACCTTCTTCATTAAACATGATATTTTCAGGCTTAATGTCGCGATGAAGAGTTTTGCGTTTATGTGAATGAGCTAAAGCACTGCTCATATCTTTCATAATATGCAAAACTTCCAAATCATCCAGAGTTCCACCGCTTAGTTTTGATTTAAGGTCTCCACCTGGCAAGATTTCCATCGCCAGATAGTAGTTTTTGTCAATAACTCCGCAAGAATAAACCGTTACAATATTCGGATGATTGAATTGCGCAACGGTATCGCCTTCCTGTTTTAAATCTTCCAGAATTTTCGGATCATTATTGCTTGGGGAAACAATTTTTATTGCAACTTTACGTTTTGGTTGCAATTGTTCTCCCAAATAAACTTTAGCCATTCCACCACGGCCTATTTCTTTAATGAGCTTAAAATTTGGAATTTTTAACAGTTCTTCTGTCACAATGAGGTTTCCCGATAATGCTATTAATTTGAATAAAAAATCTTTGAAAATTCTAACATTATAAAATTGGAATGCCAAATATATTACCAGAGTTACAAATTTATTAGTCATAATTTGAAAATGGCATGATAGAATGGATTTTCAGAAGAGTTTGGGTACAGAATGTTTAACTACTTTGACAATCAGAAAGAGTTCATGCGTAAGGTGGATACGGCCTGGTTGCGTATGGAATCACCGTCCAATCTGATGATGATTACCGGCATGATGTTTCTAGATAATTTGCCGAATTATGATGATTTTCTTGAAATGGTCAGGAATAACTTCCTTAGTTTCAGACGTTTCCGTCAAAAAGCAGTTATGAATTCCACCGGAACCTATTGGCAGGATGATGAGTTTTTCGATATCAAAGGTCATGTTCGCCGAGCAGCGTTGCCCGGAAATGCCGATTATGCCGAATTACAGGATTTCGTTAGTGACTTGGCATCTTCTCCATTGGATAAATCCAAACCGTTGTGGCAGTTTCATATTGTTGAAAATTACGAGAAAGGACCGGTTGTGGTGATTCGGATTCACCATTGTTATGCTGATGGTATCGCTTTGATTCAAGTGCTTCTATCCATGACAAGTACCGATAGGGAAAAAAGTCTGATACTTCGACCTGACAGTAAAAACAAAGAGCACCACCGTAAACTAGGGATGGTCAGAAGTTTTGTCGATCCGGCAAAAAAACAATTTAATAATTCACTGAAACTACTTGAAAAATTCAAGGATATTGGCATAGAAGCGATTCAAAATCCGGAACTTTTGGAAAAAGGAGCTTCTGAAGTTATTGATATTGTTGGCGAGTTATACAATGCTTTAACTTTACCCGATGATCCACAAACAGTCTTCAAATCTCAACTCAGTGTACGTAAAAATGCGGCATGGGCTGATTCCATTTGTTTGGGAAAAGTCAAAGCAATCGCTTATGCAACCGGCACAACTGTCAATGATGTTTTGATTTCCAATTTGGCCGGAGCATTGCGTGAATACATGCTGGATGTCGGTGAGGATCCCGATGATGTGGTGATTAACGCAACTGTTCCTGTGAATTTAAGACCTTTGGAACATGCAAAAAACTTAGGCAATCATTTTGGGCTAGTGTTTCTAAAATTGCCGATCTTCGAGGAAAATCCACTGAAACGTCTTGAATATGTTCATAATGAGATGAATGAATTAAAAAAATCCAAACAAGCGATTGTTTCATTTGGATTGTTGAGTGCCATCGGTTTAGCACCCGAAGCGATTCAAAACATGATGTTGAATTTGTTTTCCAAAAAGGCGACAACCGTTTTAACCAATGTTCCCGGACCTCAGGTTCCATTGTATATTGCCGGAAGTCGTGTTGAAAAAATGATGTTTTGGGTTCCGCAAAACGGCACAATTGGTATGGGAATCAGTATCTTATCCTATAATGGGAAAGTCGAATTCGGTTTGATTGTTGACAAAAACTTAGTCTCAGATCCGCAAAACGTCATCAAGGAATTTCCCAACCAATTTGATAATCTTCTGGATTGTATGATGATGCACCCCTGGGATGGTGAAATTCATTCGGAAATTATTGATTAAACTCTGTGATTTGAAAAACAGTTGATTTATTAAGATAAGTTATCGATAGGTTCTTGATATATAGCAACCTGATTTCTTCCGTTATTTTTAGCTTTATAAAGTGCCGTATCTGCTACTTTCATAAGGTTTAAGTAGTTGTAGCCAGCTGTTTCGGTGGTGGTTACTCCAAAACTAGCAGTGATGCTGAAGTCATGTCCGGTTTCCTCTTTAGTTTCGATTTGGGAGATAGCTTGACGATATTTTTCAGCAATTTCTTTAATTTCCTCTAAGGATGAATCTCTGATTATTATTGCAAACTCTTCTCCACCTATCCGTGCAAAAGTGACTTTTTCGAATGTCAGACTTTGGCATACCGAGATAGATTTTTTTATAACCCAGTCTCCAATAAGGTGACCATAGAGATCGTTGACTTCTTTAAAATGGTCTAAATCAAAAATCCCATATGCAACTGTCTCACCTTTTTTTTCAGAATAAGGTAATAAATATTCCATATAATTTTTAGCACCTTTTCTATTGAAAATGTAGGTCATATGATCCAGTTCAGAAAGTTTCTTGAACTGTTGCTGTTGTCTTTTTATTTTGTAGCCGATATACAGCAAAATAATAAGCAAGACAGCCATAATAGAATTAATCAAGATTTGATTGGTTCTGGACTTTTCTGACAATTCATTTTTTAATTTTAATAAGTCGTTCTGTTGACTAAGGGACTGAATACGATGGTTTTTTGCCAAATTATCATGCCTAATCGTCTGATAGGCCATTTGTTTAGCCTGCTTGTCAGAATAGAATTCATGTTGTGCTTCGTACTTTTGATTAAGGTATTGATTAGCTGTTTGATAGTCCCCTATGGATTGATAGTGATTCACTAAAACATTCAGAGCAAAGATTTCCTGTTCGGTGCTACCAATTGACTTTCCTTGTTCGATTGATAATTGTGCGTAGTCAACGGCAAGTTTTGTCATCCCCATTTTGTCGTATATTTGAGCATATAAGGCATTTTTTAAACTTATAAGATTTTTGTATTTGGTTTGATTGACTTCATTATCAGCTTCAGATAGCTGTTCTAAAAATTGCTTCAATTTAACAAAATCATCGGTATGCTCAACATTATATCTCAACCATTTGATATTAAGCGCCTGTGCAAAAAGATTTTCGTTTATGTTTCGACAATGATTTATCACTCTGGATATTTGATCCTTATCAATTTTCTCACCTTTATGAAACAAAGCAGTATATTTATTGACACTTGCTTTGCATAACAGTTGTTCTGTTGGATTATCGTCAATGAGCAAGTCAGAGAATTTAATTGTCAGCTCCCATTGTTCCAGCAGTGAATAAGTTATAAAAAATACGGTATAGGCAATATGCCGGGTGGTTTTGTCATTAATCTTGTCAAAATTCGATTCAATATAGTCTAAGCTCTCTATCGCTAAAGCGTAATTGCGGGAAATGATATTAAGGTTGGCAAGCAGAGCCTGAATTCGAATTTTTATCTTTAAATCATTGCAACCGGAGAATAGCTCATTCAGTTTTTGTTTGGCTTCGGAAAAATTACCCTGATATCCAATTTTATATGAATTGAGATACTCCAAGAAGCAAGATTGATATACAGATAATTTGATTTGTGATTGTGTGATTGTACTCAAATTATTCGTGAACAAATCAAAATCTGTAGTCCGAATTGCTTCAGTCTCCAGAAGATATTTTTCAATTTCGTTGCCGACTACCTTTTTGTCAGAAGTATTTTGAGCGATACTCTGAATAGTAACAAATGTGAGGAATGCAAAAAGAACATTCAAACATATTGTTTGAAACCTCTTGTCCATTATAAATGGTTTGTCTGAACTATTCAGTTTAACAAGATTGATTATTGATTATCCGGTTCGTCATCATCCTCAGGAAATAATACGCAGATATGCTCCTTGTTATATGCAATAACATCATCTATAGCTTTTTGAGTTATTCCTGTTGCTGTAAGCATCTCACCAATATTGTTAAACTGTTTCAGTGATTGTGTGCTGCCTAATTCTTCCAAAGCTTTTATTGATATACTCATATTTTCTTCCCAATCCAAGTTATTAACAATATGGAAATATTATCATAGTTATTTTAGTTTTTCTACTTGTTTAATGATATCGTCATTGAGTGTTGTTTTATGAAGAGGAGGAAATACTACAGTTGTCTTTAAACTGATAGCTGTATCTTGCAGATCAGAAACATTAATCTCTTTGATGAATGTATGTTCGATAGGTAAGACAGCACATTCGTATAAAATGATCTTGAAATCCGCTGGGTATGTTTTTAAAAGTATATCAACCAGCACTTTTTTGTACTCTTTGGGTGTGGAAAACTTGCTGAGAGACTTATCTCCTGCTATTCCAACCTGCCATAATATTAGATAAGATGTACTATCAATGGATTTGTTTCTGAACATGAATTGGCTGGCTTCAAGGTGAGTGCATCCGAATCTACCAGGATCGATACCCAGGTCGGCATATAGACAGTCTTCAGCCGAGATTCCTGGTTCCATATGTGCCTGAAAACCCTCGGCTTTGGCCTGTCTTATTGATTCATGAGGAGCCCAGGCAAACACTCCAGGATGTCCGTAAAAGGCTCCACAGACATTTTTCCCTAGTCTTACCTCGCTCAAAATAGCTTCTACCATTTTACGGTAAGTTTTCATCCTTGATATTCCTTCCTGATAATATTTTTGCAGACTTCTGACATCAGGATTCATTTCTTTAACCCAATGTTCCACTAAATTATTAGATGCAGCAACAAATACTACATCAGCTTTTTCAATGTAATTTCTTGAAATTGGTGTGATGTGGGCTCCAAGAGTCATTCCTAAACCAACATTGACCAGTTTACCTTTATGTTTCATGTGTCATAATCCTAAAATCTTTCTGGGAAATTTCCCACGTAACCTGAATGGAGTCAATTTGACTGTTCATTTTTTCACTCACTCTCTTGAAACCTAGTTTTTGATTGGCTTTATTTGCCGGAATATTATCTTTATGACAACGAGCTATTATTTTTCTTGTATTTAAATTATTGAATGCTTGCTGCATTAATAGAGTTTTCGATGAATGAGACAATCCCTTTCTTTGGAACTGTTTTAAAATTATGATTCCAATTTCTGCATCATCAGGGTGCTGACAATTCCATTTCAATCCAATAATTCCAATATTACAATTATCAACTATTGATGATATCTTATAAATCATTAATCTTGATTTTATTCCACTCATTTTTTTTATTACCACTTCAAAACTTTTGTTTGAGGAGGATATTGACAGTGGTTTTGAAATGTACCTTGTTAGAGAGTCATCGGTGTAAATGGAATTGTAAAATTCTCTGTCGTCCTCAGTTAGCAATTCAAGTCTGATTATTGAGTTCTCTAATTTCATTTTTTGACCAATATGGTTAGCTAAAATCAAACAAAATCACCCCAGAGACTATGAATCGCTGCCAAAATAGCAGGTGCGACGGTTTCTGTTCGCAAAATTCTTTGTCCAAATCGAATTGGAGTTAAGCCTGTTGATTCCAGTTGTTGTAAATCTTTCGGAGACCAGCCGCCTTCGGGACCAACGACAATGTCAAATTTTTGCCATTGCAGTTTTGCCAGATCTGAAATAGTTTGGTTTTTTTCCGGTTCGAGTAAAATTCCTTTGCGTTGTTGGTTGCAATATTCTGCTAAGCTGATGGGATTACAAATTTCAGGAATATCGGGACGATAACTCTGCTCACTGGCATTAATTGCAATGCTTTGCCAGTGTTTGAGTTTTTTCTCTACACGATTAGCTGGAAGTTTGACTTCACAAAATTCGCTAAAAATTGGTAAGATTTTGTGGATGCCAAGTTCGGTGGCTTTTTGTACGGTGTAATCCATACGTTCGCCTTTACTCAGACTTTGCACTAACGTGATTTCCAGCGTTGATTTTGGATTTGAATCTACTTCATTGATAACTTTTGCCTGAATTCCTTTTTTGCTAATTTCTTGAATCTCAATGGAATATTCTTTACCAATATGATTAAAAAAATTGATTTGTTGTCCAGTCTTCGCGCGCAATACATTTCGCAGATAATGAGCTTGATCGCCCTCTATGAAGATTTGATTACCAATTTCGGTTGTTTCAGGATAATAAATTCTTATCAATCGCATGGGTTTAGAATCTCTGAGAATTAATAAATGTAAAAAATATGGAAGTGATTATACAGCTTTTATTATTTGCAATATAATGCTGTGATGAAAATATTTTTGATACTTATATCTTACTTGTTAATGTCGGCGTGTACATCGACAAATCCTGTTTATATTCGGAAAGATATTTCACAAGATAACCATATGATTTCTGAGGTTTTAATTGTAGTTGAATATCTCAATATGAAAGAAAACACTGATGGTAGTTTTACTTTTAGCGAGGATGTTAATTTAATCAATCAGGATGAAATATATAATCTGGTTTCAGATGTTTTAGAGGGTAAAGGTTATCCAGTTTCTTCGGCCTATCTGAAGTCCAGCGGTTTTATTATGGATCGTTCCGTAGTTGTTAGGCATTACTACAACGGCGAGAAAAAAGATCAAATGATATCTCCACCTTTTATTCTTAGAAGTTTTAACCTGAATGAATCTATTGTTCAAGGTTTGGAAATTTTGATGTATGAATTGAATAAACCGATGAGTCGTGTTCTTAAAGATTATCGGGCAAGTATTTACAACAATTATCTGGAAGTGATGCCGATGATTGATTTACCGGATGATACAGCTATCCTGCTGGTTGAGTCCTACAGACCTAAAAATGTTTTCTTGGGAAGTTTTGATGTGGGATTCGGAGTAGGGAATTCAAGTGTTTCGATGGGTTTGCACAATCGCCCATATAAACCCAAAACAGAAGTGAATTTTATTCACAAGGGAAGTGGAGATTTGTTATGGTCGAACCAAACGAGTCTATTGGGAGAAGAAAATAAAGAAAAGTTTTTCCAAACTTTTCCGACTCGGCAATAATTAGCAAAGGTCTCTCAAGTGTATTTCAATACATTCTTTACAGGATCCGGTGGAAACTGTAAATAGTAACCGTTTTCAGATAAGGATTGTTTCACCTTTTCAATATCAGCTTGAGCCAATTGAGAGCGACTGTTTAAGTCTAATTCCATCACATGAGTGTATTTGCCAATGAGTTTGAGTAATTCAGGTTGCAAATCCTCAATTTGTTCATTATCGCTAAGATAAAGGTATAAACCTTCCTTAGTGTCGGAACGATATACTTGGCAAATCATTCGACAGTCACCGACTTTGCCAGATTTCTGGGTTGATCGACATCATGTCCTAATAATAGTGCAACATGATAGGAAAGTAGTTGCAAGGGAATATTAAAAACAATCGGTGAAATAAATTCACCGCTGGCTTCTAAGTCAATTAAGTGCAAATCATTTTTATTTAATCCGTGATTTCCTTTATGATCAACAAACACAAAAAGTTCTCCACCTCTGGCACGAACTTCTTCAATATTGGATTTGAGTTTTTCCAGCAAAGTATCATTTGGACAAACAGCAATCACCGGCATATCCTTGTCAACCAATGCCAAAGGACCGTGTTTGAGTTCTCCAGCAGGATAACCTTCAGCATGAATGTATGAAATTTCCTTGAGTTTTAAAGCACCTTCCAATGCAATCGGATAATGCACTCCACGTCCCAGAAATAATGCACTACTGCGATGAGATATTTTTTCTGCAATTTTTATAATTTTGTCGTTTAATAGCAATGCTTGGTTAATTACTCCCGGCAAGGTCCGAAGCTGTTTTGCAAGGTTACATCTTAAATCAGCATCAATGCCATTTATTTCTGCAAACTTAAGTGTTAACAAAGCCAAAACGGACATTTGAGTTGTTAATGCTTTGGTTGAGGCTACACCAATCTCAGGTCCGGCTCGTGTCATCAAGCAATAATCACTTTCTCTGTCCAATGTTGAGTTTTGGACATTGCAAATCGCTAAAGTTGCCAGATAGTTTTCTTGTTTTTTAGCATATCTCAATGCTGCTAATGAATCTGCGGTTTCACCGGATTGTGAAATTGTTAAAAACAAACTGTTTTTGGGAATAACAGGGTTTCTGTATCGATACTCGCTGGCAATTTCAACCTGAGCGGGAATTCTTGCAATCGATTCCAGCCAATATTTGGCAATTAAGCCGGCATGATAAGATGTTCCACAGGCAATAATGTGAATTTGTTCAACATCATTTAATATTTTTTCCAGTGAATCATCAATAAAATCATCACAAACTGCACCATCATACAAACGGTCTTGTAATGTATTGGCAACAGCAGTTGGTTGTTCATGGATTTCTTTGAGCATGTAATGTTCATAACCATCTTTACTCAATGCTTCAGCGGATAACTCAACCGTTTTTAATTCTCGTACTGTCGGTTTATCATTTTCATCGTAAATTTGGCACCGATCCGGTGTGATTTCGACTATATCTCCTTCTTCAAGATAATGAAATTGCTTGGTTTCATTAATTAGAGCTTGAACATCTGAGGCAATGAAATTTTCACCTTGACCCAATCCGACGATGAGGGGACTGCCTTTTCTGGCACCGATAATTGTTTCCGGTTCAGCACTATTTGTGATTGCGACCGCATACGCACCGTCCAGTTGTCGAATGGCTTTATGGCAGGCTTTTACGAATCCAAATTCCTTTTGGTAATAATGAATCAAATGCACTAATGTTTCGGTGTCGGTATCTGATTTAAACTGATAACCTTGTTCTTGGAGCATTTTCTTTAATGGTAAATAGTTTTCAATTATTCCATTGTGAACAACTGCAATTGTCTGCTCGGAATCATGAGGGTGAGCGTTATTGTTTGTCGGTTCGCCGTGAGTTGCCCAACGGGTGTGTCCGATACCGGAATTTCCTGATACCGGATGTTCCTGTAATTCAACGATCAGGTTATTGAGTTTGCCTGCTTTTTTACGAATTTCCAGTTCAGAATCTGTATTTATTGCAATACCGGCTGAGTGATACCCTCTGTACTCAAGAGTTTTTAATCCGGTTAAAATAATGTCAACAATA
>JAGRJP010000189.1 GCA_020442665.1 Lysobacterales bacterium | reverse complement strand
GGATTTATGGAGCTTGATGAGACGGTTCAAGCCGGAGCAGCCAGAGAATGTTTTGAGGAAACTCATGCTCAAATTAAAAATCAGGAGCTATTTGGAGTTTATAATTCCATCGTAAATTCACAGGTTTATATCATGTTCAGAGCTCAATTAGCTGAATATTTTTTTGAGCCAACCAGTGAAAGCCTTGAAGTTAAATTGTTTCAACCGGATGAAATTCCCTGGGATAACATCTCATTTCCGATTGTGAATTCCGCCTTGAAGAGGTTTGTCAAAGAAATGCAAAGTGAATTCACCGTTCAACTCGAAGATGTTTACGAAAATTTTGAAGGCTCCATATCCAAAGGATATTTTGATAAAATTCGATAATTTATAACACAAAGTAACATAAAATTAAATGTGAATTGAGATGAGAAAACCTACAATTGAAGAAACTCAAATATTGACTATTCTTTTTACCGAGGCTAATTTACAAGACCATTTAAAAGACTTGTATGTTGAGACAATGGATGATGGTGATATGGGTAGTCTAAAATTAGGGCATAATCACAGTATGAGATCCTTTGGATCTGCTTCAACGGAATATACTTTCAAGGACACTGATGGGGTAATTGTTATAGCTACACTTTATTTAGATAATAAGGGAAATCCTTATGAGCTTGATATTTTTAAAACTAATTTCAGCCCAACTAAATTATTAGGTGATAAACAATGACAATTTGTTCTCGATTTCTATTTAAGAATAAATTTAAGTTGCACTAGATAGAAACCAACAAATATCGTCAATTAACTTGAAATTTATAAGAAAATACATATATTAGCGAATGCTAATATAATAATCCGGAATATTATGAAATTACAATCAAATAGCTATTTAATGAGCCTTCTTGTGTTTTGTTCTGTGGCATTGAGCCAAGGAGAAACTTATCTCACCGAACTGCAAACGCTGGATGAGTATCGTGTTTTAAATGGTGAAATCGAGGCTGTGAACAAAGCGACAGTTTCTGCACAAACAGCGGGGCGTGTTTCCAAATTGAATTATGATGTGGATGATTATGTTTCAAAAAATTCCATATTGGTTGAATTCACCAATGACGAACAAAAATCAGGTCTGAAACAAGCTGAAGAGAATGCAAAAGCGGCAAAGATTGCCTTTGAACAAGCGGAAACAGATTATGTGCGAGTGAAAGATATTTATGAAAAAAAACTAGTTGCAAAAAGCCAATTGGATCAGGCTCTTTCCAATCGTAATGCTCTGGAAGCTAAAGCTGCCGCCGCTGAAGCTGCTGTTTTAGCAGCCAAAAAACAATATGAATACACAGTGATTCGTGCACCTTATGATGGCATTGTCACCAACCGTTTTGTGGAACAAGGTGAATCCGTTAGTCCCGGCACTCCAATTATGGAAGGTCTCAGCTTGGACAATCTCCGGGTCATCACCTACGTCCCGGAAAGTATCATTACCAAAGTGAGAAACAATCCTCATGCCATTATTCAACTGAATGACGGAACTGAAATCGTCGCTGATAAAATTACTATTTTCCCTTATGCCAATCAAGCGACCAGAACTTTTAAAGTCAGATTGGATTTGGCTCAAACTGAGAACACTCTTTTCCCCGGAATGTCGGTGAAAATCAAATTTAAAATTGATGAAAAACCTGCAATCACAATCCCTGAGTCCGCTATTGTCACTCGTAGTGAATTAATTATGGCTTATGTTTTGTCTGACAATGGTGAAATTCTTCCGCGTCAAGTTAAAACCGGGATTAAACATGATGGCAAAATTGAAGTGATTTCAGGCATTTCAGAGAATGAAAAAGTGCTGATTAATCCATTGGTGAAGTGAGATGAAATATTCGATTTCAGGTAAACTGGCAGAAAAGTTTCAACTCAGTCCAATCACACCTCTCATTGCTTTGGTGGCAGTTCTATTGGGTGTTTTTGCTATTTTTATCACCCCCAGAGAAGAAGAGCCACAAATTGATGTGACATTCGCCAATATTTATATTGCTTTGCCCGGAGCCAGCGCCAAAGAGGTGGAGAACCTGATTGCTTTCCCTGCGGAACAGGTTCTGGATTCGATTGCAGATGTCAAACATATCTACTCAATCTCGCGTCCCGGATTAGCTATAGTCAGCGTGCAATTTGAAGTTGGTGTGAAGCGTAAAGATGCGATTGTTCGACTTTATAACGAAATTCATTCCAATTCAGACTGGTTGCCGGTGTCCTTAGGAGCATCCCAACCATTGATTAAACCAATGGGAATTGATGATGTGCCGATTGTGACAGTTACGTTTTGGAGTGATGATGATTCGGTTGGCAGTTTTGAATTACAACAGGTTTCACATGCCATCGAAGCCGAAATCAAACGCATACCTAATACTCGAATCGTAGAAACAACCGGCGGACCACAACATGTTGTGCACGTTCAGTTAAACCCTGAAGATTTAGTCGCTTATAATTTGGACTTTAAATCGATTGAAAACGCGCTCAAAGCGAGTAATTTTGCAACTTATTCGGGGAACGTGATCGAGAACAATCAAATTCAACCGGTACAAACCGGAACATTGCTGGCAAATGTTGAAGATATAAAAAATTTGGTTGTCGCAGTAAATAATGGAATGCCGGTTTATCTAACCGACATTGCCACCA
Organism: Lysobacterales bacterium; assembly: GCA_020442665.1. Taxonomy (GTDB): domain Bacteria; phylum Pseudomonadota; class Gammaproteobacteria; order Xanthomonadales; family Marinicellaceae; genus NORP309. The sequence goes on along the minus strand of JAGRJP010000189.1, from coordinate 2,347 downwards.
TCAGCAATACTCCCGACAGTCCGGATAACTATGTTTGGATGACAGGCGGAAAAGCATGGAAAGGTGAGGGAAAACCGGACTTCTCACCGGCCGTGACATTAGCAATTGGCAAAAAGGCAGGTAGCAATGCAGTTGATATTGCCGATGCCGTGATAGCTGCGGGAGAAAAACTTCGAGCCACGCACATTCCTGAAAATGTCAATTTTGAAATCACCAGAAATTACGGAAAGACTGCGGATGATAAGGCGCAGAAGTTAATGACGAAATTGATGTTTGCCACAGCTTCAGTAGTTTTATTGATATTGGTGGCATTGGGATGGCGTGAAGCGATTGTTGTCGGCTTAGCCGTTTCTATCACTTTAGCAGTCACCTTATTTGCATCATGGGCGTATGGTTTTACACTCAATCGGGTTTCATTATTTGCCTTGATATTTTCGATTGGTATTTTGGTGGATGATGCGGTTGTCATCGTGGAAAACATTCATCGTCATTTATCTCTGGGCAAGAAAAAACTCTCTGAATTGATTCCTTTAGCTGTTGATGAAGTTGGTGGACCTACAATTTTGGCAACTTTCACAGTTATTGCTGCATTGATGCCAATGGCTTTTGTGACCGGTTTGATGGGACCTTATATGAGCCCGATTCCGATTAATGCGAGTATGGGAATGTTGCTATCTTTGATAATTGCACTGATCGTGACACCTTGGCTGTTTGCTAAAATCATCGGCAATAAAGTTCATCATTCCGACTCGGATGGTTCTGGCAAACCGGGTTTCTTCAACAAGGTAATGACTCCTTTTCTAGGAAATAACAAAAAAGGCAAGCTCAATCGTTATTTGCTGATTTCCGGTGTTGTTTTGATGATGTTTTTATCAGTCATTCTGGTGCCGACTCAGCAGGTTATCCTGAAAATGTTGCCTTTTGATAACAAATCGGAAATTCAGGTCGTTGTCGATGCACCTGAAGGGACAACACTAGAGACAACAAATCAGGTTATGATTGAGATTGGCAACTATCTTAAAGACGTCGAAGAAGTTGAACATATTGTTGCTTATGCCGGCACCACTTCGCCAATCAACTTTAATGGTTTGGTCAGGCAATATTTTCTACGTCAAGGAGAAAATGTTGGTGATATGCAAATCACTCTGGTTGATAAACATGATCGTGACAAACAAAGTCATGAAGTGGCAATAAACATCCGACCGGCAATTACTGAAATTGCAGAAAAACACGGCGTTATCGCCAAAATTGTTGAAGTACCGCCCGGACCCCCGGTTCAATCACCGATTGTCGCAGAAATTTACGGACAATCAGATGCACAAAGAAAGAAAACTGCTCAAAGGATTGAACAAGCTTTTCATAAAGTCAAAGGCATTGTTGATATCGACACATCGATAGAAACAGAAAGCCCGCGTAAAGTTTTCGTGGTTGACAGAGCCAAGGCGGCGACTTTGGGTGTTTCTCAGGCTGATATTGCTCTTGCTATTCAAACCGCTTTGAAAGGGAATGATATCAGTTATTTGCACAACAGCAGTAATAAATACAGCGTACCGATTCGCCTTGAAATTCCGGCAAACCGTCAGAATGATTTACAAACATTATTGAGCGTGCCAATACAAAGTGTGAGCGGAGAATTAGTCGCTTTGGGTGAAGTCGTCCACATTGAACAAAGAAACTGGGAAGATACGATTTATCACAAAGACTTACTTCCGGTGACTTTTGTAACAGCTGATATGTCAGGGTATCAGGATTCACCACTTTACGGGATGTTTGAACTGGTTGATGAAATCGAAAGCAATACTCAGATTGAGCAAAATTTCATTAACAACCCGGATTTTGTCACTCACTCTATGTTGAAATGGGATGGTGAATGGCAAATCACATACGAAACTTTTCGCGACATGGGTATTGCCTATGCGATTGGTCTGATATTGATTTACCTGCTGATTGTGGCTCAGTTTAACTCTTACTTCGTACCGTTAATCATAATGGCTCCAATTCCTTTAACAATTATCGGCGTCATGCCGGGACATTGGCTGGCCGGATCACAATTCACTGCGACTTCCATGATTGGTATGATAGCGCTTGCAGGAATTATTGTCAGAAATTCAATTCTGTTAGTTGATTTTATTTCTGTTCAGGTTGCCGAAGGTATTGCTCTTAAAACGGCTGTGATTGATTCCGCTAAAGTTCGTGCTAAGCCGATTATTCTTACTGGTGTGGCAGCTATGATGGGAGCTTTCTTTATTCTTGACGATCCAATATTTAATGGTCTGGCAGTTTCACTCATCAGCGGAATTTTGGTATCAACTTTACTGACTCTAATTGTGATACCGGTACTTTATTT
>JAGRJP010000188.1 GCA_020442665.1 Lysobacterales bacterium | reverse complement strand
TATAGGAATTTTTTTTTTTTTTTTTTTCAGGATTCCCATTAACAATGGGTCTAAAAGAAAGTTTTCAATAGCGTATCTCTCTCCATGACCAAGTACAAGTACCCTATTAGTAGGGGAGTTGTTTAAATCCCAATCAATAATACCATAAATCTGTTCATTTCCGTTCGAATACAAATTGTTTACTACATCAATAACATCAGTGCAATTTGAACCATTAGAAGTCCTGGCAGGAATAAAAATCGGTTCTGCTGGTAATGTTTCTAATCTTCCGTAGATATTCGTCAATAATTCGTAATAGATGACATCATATTTGCTTTCAACAAAAATTTGTCTTCGTCTTTCATTCGAAATACGCAGAAATGGAATGTCACTTGATAAAAGTTCGACAGCATCTTGTATCGGAATTTTTGTTGGTGTTGAATTGCCACGTATGAGTTGATAAATAGCTATTCCTTCACTAGCAATTACTGTTGTCGGAGAATGTGTTGAAATAACAGTATGAATGTTGTTTTCCTGAACAATATGCTCTTTGAGAACTTTCACCATCATTTTTGACATTGATGGGTGTAGTCCTGCATCTGGTTCATCAATAAGTAGCACATCTGGCTTGCCCAAATCTCCGCCAGTATTATAAATAGCAAGAGCTAGAGACATAAGTACCTTCTCACCGGTAGAAAGATCAGCAGAACTTATTTCAAATCCACCAGCTCTATCTTTTAGTTTAAAAACAAAATTAGAATCCAATCTATCTCCTTCAGGATTATTTACTTCATATGGAATATTAGTCTCGGTTAAAATTCGATTCACAAACTCCCATGGTGGTTCTCCGTATTTTGCTTGAAAGTCATCTTGAGTTAAAACAGGTTTTGATATTGGTTTGCCTTTTGATTGATAATATTCGTTTATATTATTTTCTTCTGATCTTTTATGGTAATTTTTAAAGATGAGCGCAAATTGTGCAGTGAAAAAATCGTTCTGTCCCATGAACGAAATATCAAAACTGTCTTCCAAGTCATCTTCAGTAAGTTCATTATAAGCTTTACCACTATCTTCTAAAGCCTTGCGAATAAACTTTTTCATATTCGCATCACCAACCGATTGAAGAATACTTTCTATGTTATTTTTATTTCTCCTTTGAGCATTTTGTTTGCCATTGTTGTATTGATTCCAAACATTTTTTACATGTTGTTTTATGGAGTTTGGGTCGCATGACTCTTCGATTTTTGGGTTTAATCCGTTAAAACCAATATATCTAACATTTTGAGTGATATTTCCATCAATAAGAACATGAGACTTGTCTTTATTTGCAATAGCTTCAAGCAAATGCGTTTTTCCACTTCCATTTTTACCCGTTAATACAGAAAATTCCGGAAGTTCGAATTCACAAGGCGGATTTATCGATTTATGCTTTTGTCTAATTGTTACTCTCATTTCTTCTGGTTCTAGTAATTACCGCCAACATCTTAATATACACAGTTGCGTATAGCAGGATATAAAAATATGCATATATTACGGGATTTAGCAGAATATATGCTCCTGTTTCCTAACTGAGCTTTTTTGATTTGAAATTAGAAAGCGTGGTTAGGATTTGTTTTTATTCTAACACAAGATTGAAAATAATTACTATGGTATTTTTTTAGCGGATACATAGATATAGATTACCTATCGGAGTCGGGAATGGCGATTTTACCCTTACATTTCGCTGAGACGCACAGAAATATTCGGATTAAGCGAAACAACTGTCCGAGCGTAGCGAGTTTTGTGAGTGCCGAATATTTAGAGCATCGAAGGAAGTCTTAGACCGAAATGTCGGGGCACCCTTTTTTGGTTACTTTGTTGGGTGGCAACAAAGTAACGAGTATAAAAACATTATCAAATAAAAGTTAATCTAACATATATGAAGTCACTTGGTTTTTGAAGATGTTTAGTTATACAAAACCAAAGAGATGCCAAAGTTTATTATCTTGCATGGTTTGTATGATTCCACTATAATCGTTTGAAAGATTCAAACCTCCGCAAAAGACAAATATCGTATGAACCAGACAGATTCTATGGATAAACCCTTGCTCAGCATTCAAAATCTGACAGTTAAATTTAAAACTCAGGAAGAGCTCGTTACCGCTGTAAACAATGTCTCTTTTGATATTCCCAAAGGCAAAACGGTTGGTTTGGTAGGTGAGTCCGGTTCCGGTAAAAGTGTGACTTCATTGGCGACTATGGGCTTGATTCCTATGCCTCCGGGGCAGATTACTTCCGGTACAATTTTGTTTCATGGCGAAGATTTGTTACAGAAATCCGAAAAAGAAATGCGTAAAATTCGCGGGAATCGCATTTCCATGATTTTTCAGGAGCCAATGACGGCTCTGAATCCGGTGTTTCGTATTGGCTCGCAAATTTCTGAAGTTTTGCGATTACACAAAGGTATGAGCAAAAAACAGGCCTGGAACTATGCCATTGATTTACTTGATCAGGTTGGGATTCCTGACCCTAAAAATAAAATCAAAGCCTATCCTCATGAAATGTCCGGCGGTCAGAAGCAAAGAGTGATGATTGCGATGGCAATTGCTTGCGAACCGGATTTGTTAATTTGTGACGAGCCAACCACCGCGCTAGATGTGACGATTCAAAAGCAGGTTCTGGATTTGATGCTGGACTTGCAGGAAAAATACCACATGAGCATGTTGTTCATCACTCATGATTTGGGAGTGATTGCTGATTTGGCTGATGATGTGGTGGTCATGTATCGTTCGAATATCGTTGAGAAAAATCATTCTCACAATATTTTCAAAAATCCGCAACATCCTTACACCAAAGGTTTGATTGCTTGTCGTCCGTTGTTGGAAGGAAATCCACAAAGGCTTTTGACAGTTTCGGATTACATGGATGAAGATGGCTCTGAAAAGTCCATTCCTGCTGAAAAGTTTAAACCGATGATAAAACCGGATAAAAACGACATTGACAAACATCCGGTATTGCTTGAAGTGAAAAACTTAAACACATGGTTTCCGGTCAAAGGTGGACTTTTCAAGCAAACTAAACGTCATGTCAAAGCAGTGAATAATGTTAGTTTTACCGTTCATCAAGGTGAAACTTTGGGGTTGGTTGGCGAATCCGGTTGTGGTAAAACCACTTTGGGACGAACCATTCTTCGGTTGCAACAAGCAACCAGCGGCGAGGTGATTTATGATGGAATCAATGTGATGCAGCAGGATAAAGAAAGCCTGAGAAAGCTCCGCTCACGGATGCAAATTATTTTTCAGGACCCTTATTCGTCACTCAATCCGAGAATGACGATAGGTGATATTCTCACTGAGCCGATGGCGATTCATGGTATAGGCAGCAATAAGAAAGAACGATTTGAGCGAGCCAAAGAACTCATGCAAAAAGTGGACCTTAAACCCCAACATTTAAACCGTTATCCGCATGAGTTTTCCGGTGGACAAAGACAAAGGATTTGTATTGCACGAGCTATTGGAATCGAGCCGGAATTTATCATTTGTGATGAGTCTGTTTCGGCTTTGGACGTGTCGGTTCAGGCACAGGTTTTGAATTTGTTACAGGATTTGCAACAGGATTTAAAACTTACCTACATATTTATTTCACATGATTTATCGGTGGTGAATTACATTTCCGATCGGGTTGGTGTGATGAATAATGGTGAAATTGTGGAACTGGATACCGCAGAAAATATTTATAAAAACCCACAGAGAAACTACACCAAACGATTACTGGATGCGATTCCCAAAGGAACTCCTAAAGATTTAATTTAAGAGACCATTGCCCAATTTTGAGCAAAGGTCTCTATAATTTATTCGAAACCATTTGCGAATATCACATCAGTATTTGAAAACATAAATGTTCCGGTATTTTCATCGGCGAGTGCTATGACATTATCGCTTACTGCAATAGACAGAGCTTTTCCGGGAGTGTCATATGTTGCCTGGTGTACAGGAGAGGCCGGGGTTGTGACATCAAAAATCACCAACCCTAGAAGTTGGTCTGCTGCTACATACATAACATTGTTGTCGACATCAAAGCTGTTCACAGGAACAGGTGTCGTATCAATAAATGTCACTTCTGTTGCCATGGCTGGATTGCTAATATCATAAACATGAACTCCGTAATTAAAACTGACGTTTCCGGTAGAGCCTATGTAGGCATAATTTCCTTCGATTTCGAGATTACTGATAACATCTGTTGTTGAGTAGCTGTTTACCAATACTGGAGTTGAAATGATGGAATAGTCGAGAATGAAAAAGTTATTAGCTCCGCCTCCTAAAACCATATCTCCACTTTTAGCAGAATAGAATATGTTGCCAATCACACTCAATTGAGAAATCAAGGTTAAACCTCCTGAATTGTCAATTTCCATCCAATTGTAAAAGTATTCGGAGTAGTTTCGGGTTGTGATTACTAAAACTGCATTAGTGTCAGCAACAATAATATCCTGAGGTCTGTAGAGTCCAAAATCATAAAACGGTAAAGATACGGGATTTTTTAAATCAGAGATATCATGGACATAGAGTTTTTTATCATTGCTACTGGCTGATAATACGAACTGATTTATTTTTACAGAAGCATTAACCTCAATATCAGGAATAAGCCAAGCTCCTACTTCCGGACGAACAAGGTTGCTATTATCAATCACAACTGTACCACCGTTATCAGTATTCAATAAAGTAGTAGCACCACTGACTGACACTTTATTGTTATGGCCAATGTTTTGCATAAAGTCTAATTCAACGGCAGGGACCACAGAGCTACTTTGACTGTCTTTACAATCATATGTGGCGATTCCACGAGTGTAGCCAATTTCAGGATTTCCAACAGCAGCATATATAATGTAATCATCAGTCACAAATTGATTTGTTGAGGTGCTGGTTTTATCTACAAGAACAGGTTGACTGATATTGTTGATATCCAAAATTACTAACCCATTATGAGTGAAATCAGTAGCGATTGCTAAATGATTTTGTGGCAAAGGATTGGCTCTATTGGCATATCCTGACCACTCGGCTCCGATTTCATTTCCGGTTATTGTCCCTAAAGTGGTCAGATTAAGTGTTGGATTTGTTGTTATATCGACTAATGTAACACCATTGGAGCCTCGCGTGATATAAGCTCTATTATTAATAATTTGAATATCCCTTGCTTGTGACAAAGAGGAGTTTCTTTGTGCCAGTGTTAAGTTTGCCGGATTACTAATATCAATAACGCTTAGCCCTTCTGCATCATCTGCAACAAAGGCAAAATCATCAATGATTTCAACATCCCAGACAAAATTAGTTCCCGGTTCAAAATATTCCCCTGAAATATTTATATCTGAAACATTAGATAAGTCCAAAGCCCAGACTCCTTTTGGGGAAACAGTTGTTATTAGTGTATTGTTAGAGTGAAATGCCATTCCTCTTGGTATTCCTCCTTGTTGCTGAGGTTCTAAATCAGGGTCTGTAAAATCAAATTCACCATCCAATAAAGGTGAGGCCGGCAGACTCGTGTCAAGAACAAGTATTTTTTCATCACCACTAACCGCCACACGACTGCCATCCGGACTAATCGCAATATACTTGATTGGAAAATTTGCTCTGAATGAGTTTAAAATTTGTATTTGCCCCTGAGTACTGATGTCGGCAACATACAAAACAGAACCTTCATTGTAAAACAGATAGCTTGATGATACGTCTTTATAAATTTCAACTGCATTTGAGCCGGCATAAGGAAAAAGACTGGTATTTGGATAGCCGAAACTTGAAAGTTGAGCTTTTATGCTTATCGAAATAAGCAATAAAGTGAAAACTACAATTACTTTTCTAGACATAAATCGCTCCTATTTGGAAA
>JAGRJP010000187.1 GCA_020442665.1 Lysobacterales bacterium | reverse complement strand
ACACCTTGCAAAGAAGTGCAAATGTGTTGTCCGATAAATTGGTCGCTTGGCGATAAAACTTCATGATTCCCATCAACAAAGACATTGTGATCAGGAAATTCCCTGCGGCCTTTTCCCGAATAAACAAATAACGTCCCAATTCCGCCTTCAATATCAATCCACGAGTCCAGTTTGGTCGCTCCGGTAAGATATGATAGCTGATAAAATTCCATTTTACGGTTTAGAAGATAGAGTGCCAACTCTTTCAACATCAAGGCTCTTTCATGAAAAGTCATGCTTCGTAATGTTTTTCCACCTTTGTCTTTGGCAAAATCCAGCATTCCTGAGAAATCCAAACCGGATGATGAAATATGCGAAATTTCTTCGCCTGTGACCGCGTTGAAGCAAGAACCAAAACCATCAGATGCTGTATGCCATTGACCTTTGGCGTATGATTGAAGTTTGTACATAGTGTCCCGAATAAATACAAAGGCGATTATTGTATCATCAAAAAGTTATTTTGCTCCATGTTCTATTTTAATAAAACTCCCATACCTAACTTCGAATGGTTTTCTTCCCTTTAAATTCATCAAACAGTTTTTGGTGTGCCAATAATGAGAACTCATCTGTTCTAACCGGATATTGGCGAATCCAATCTATCAGCATTTCGAGATTCTTGTCTTGATCCTGTTTGGTTTTGTATTTGTGTGGCTCCCACGGTCTTTCTCGGCAATGCTCAATGCACTTCTCAACGCTGAGATTTAGAAATATCATTTCATTGGCGAATGGAGAAGCCAAGTTCAGTAAATCGCTGTAGCAGCCTTCAATCACCCACTTTTTATTTTCCTGCACAAATTGCTCAATTTTTTCGTTAGAAACTGATAGTGATTCTCGTTCTGGTGGGATGCTTGGTAACCAAGCTATTGTATCCAAATCCAAATGAGCTAGCCCCTCATCTGCCGATAATTGTTTTGAAAGAGTTGACTTACCCGAGCCTGAATTTCCGAATATCAGAATTTTTCTCATTTATTCCCCAATATGTTTTTAAGACGGCGTAAAAATTTTACAACTCCGTTACAGTTGCAAACTCCAAAAGAAATTTCGTACATTAGTATCTGTAATCCAATAGCCGTTCAATGTTTTCAACTCATTAAGGAAAAATATGAAAATAATTCACATACTCATATTTATCATTGCCCACATATTTGACATAGACCTTTAATGAACTTGAGTTTTCCTCATTTGAAAACTCTAAGAAATAGTAATTTGGCTCATTGCTTCTTCCGTGAATTCCTACAGAATTAACAATTAACTCATTAGGAATTCTAATGTTTTCTTTCTTATAAAATTGAGACAAAATATCACTTGATTGTGATAACAGGTTTATTAAAGTAATATCTTCAAATGGAGCTTTTAAAAATACGAAATCCTTTGCTTTTAGAGCTTTACAACTCTTTTCATTGGATATAGAAACAGCTGTAACAGAGTACACTTCATTCCAGTTTCCACCTCGATAATTTAGAAATCGCACATGACTCTTGCACAGTGAATCAGATACTAATACTGGCGAATAATAAACCTCAGCAGTTTTACTTTCACTGTAGGATTCCATAATGTTGTATTTATCCCAACATTCTTTTGAAGTGGGTATTCCATATCTACCAGAAATATCATGCACCAAATGCTGATTCTCTCTTTCAACAACCTCGTTGATATTTTCCATTCCAATTTGACTCCAATCCATACATGGATTAGTTTCTGCAAAGCCTTGTTCAGAAACCAATAAAATTATTAAAAAAAGAAATTTCACCATTTTACACACCTCATCAATGTCCATTAATCTAAATCAATAATCACAAGCCAACACACTGATGCCGCTCACTGAATTTTGCAATTGGGAAATCTTTATAATACTGTTCTGCTGAAATTAGACCTCTTTCATATTGCATGGCTTGCCAGAATCCGGACATATCATACAACCACCAACCCAGTACAAAAGTTGCGACACAGAAATAGCAAATACGCCACCATTTTCTTTTATTTTTCAGGATAGTGACAAGCAATCCCGTTGATGCCCAGATTACAAGTACCGAAACCAAAACCACACTCAGCCAATACGGACTGAAATAATCATTTTGGTAAGGCAGCCAGAAAGTGTAAAGACATTTGCCATCAATGGTTGTTGCAGAATACATCAATAAAAATTGAAATAATAAATAGGAAATAGCAGCAACAATGGTCAGAAGAAACTCTCCTTCGGGATAACCCCGGAATTTCTCAGAGATTTTATTAATTTTTCTTATCAATTCTATTGGCCTTTAGATTGCAGGTCATTTGAACTCCATTATAAATGCTTATGATTCAGGCAGGCAATCAATTCAATAAACTAAAAAATCGACAACTCAGTTTCAGTGGTGAATTCTTCAAGAAATTTCATGCCTTTGTAGGAATTGCCTTTGGAATTGAGTTTCGGACTCCAGACGGCGATGGCATATTGCTTTGGATGAACCGCAACAATTCCTCCACCAACTCCGCTTTTTCCCGGAAGTCCGACTTTAAATGCAAACTCGCCGGATTCATCATAAAATCCGCAGGTTTGCATCAAAGCATTGATTCTTTTAGTCTGGCTACGGGTGAGTATTTGTGTGTTTTCTTTCAAAGTAAAACCATCATTGGCAAGAAACAAAAACAGATTGGAAAGTTCTTCACAGCTCATTTCCAACGAGCAAAGGTTGAAGTAAAAGTCCAAAACATCAGACGGATCGTTTTCAATGTTTCCAAAGGATTTAATCAAATTACATAATGCGGCATTGCGAAATCCGGCTTTTTTTTCCGATTCGGCAATATGGCTGGAATAGCTTATTTCTCTGCTGTGAGAAAGGTTTTTAACAAAATCCAAAAAGTCTTTTTCGGGATTATCCAAGTGAGTGAGCAGAATATCTGCAATCACCAAAGCCCCGGCATTGATAAAAGGGTTTCTGGGAATACCATTTTCAACTTCCAGCTGAACCAACGAATTAAATGCTGTTCCTGACGGTTCTACTTTGACTCTTTTCCATAAATCTTCTCCCAAAATTCGATAAGAAATGATGAGCGAAAGCACTTTGACAATACTTTGAATTGAAAACTGCTCATAACAATTTCCAACACCGAAATTCAGTCCTTCAACTGTAGAAATATGAATTCCAAAACTTTCGGAATTGACTCTGGTTAGTTCCGGTATGTAATTGGCTAACTGACCATTGTCCTCAATGATCTTAATTTTATCATAGAGATTTTCTATGATTACTTTGATATTCATATTTCCAAGTTTTCAGTTTTTGTTGAGTATTTTAACGGCTTTCAATTGAAACAGACATTTGTTTTTTGAATCTTTAGCAAACTCATAAGATTAAAACTGCTAAAATAGACTGATTTACATTTTGATAAGTTATGAAATATTTGCATACTATGGTTCGAGTAAAGAATCTTGAGGCGTCACTGGATTTTTATTGTAAACACTTAGGATTGATTGAAATTTGTCGTAAAGACAGTGAGGCCGGTCGTTTTACATTGGTTTTTCTATCAGCTCCAGAAGATGTGGTTGAAAACCAAAGCTCACCTTTGATTGAGTTGACTTATAACTGGGATACGGAAGATTATGGTGGAGGCCGAAATTTCGGGCATTTGGCATTTCAAGTCGAAAATATTTATGCAACTTGTGAAAAACTGCAGAATGCCGGTGTCATCATTAATCGACCTCCCCGAGATGGTCGGATGGCTTTTGTTCGTTCGCCGGATGGAATCTCTGTTGAATTGCTACAAAAAGGTGAGGCCCTTGAGATAGTTGAACCGTGGAAATCCATGCCCAATGATGGAACATGGTAGGATAGTGTGAGAAAATATTCAGACTTTTTCAAATCCAAGTATTTGCTCTATAATTGATGAAAACATGTTGATTCCATCAGCAATGATTTCATCGTTAAAATCGTATTCAGGTGTGTGCAATGCATGATGATTTTCTCCACATCCGAGCAGAAAAAAAGCTCCACCTTTATTAGCAACCTCAATGAATCTTCCAAAATCTTCAGAGAATCCCATACACTGGCTCAATTCAATTAATTGTAGCTGATTATTTGCTACAGCCTTTTTGATGATGTTCGTAGAAACCTTATCATTGACAGTGGCTGGAAAATAATCTTTGTAAGAAAAAGTAATTTTTAGACCCCATGAATCAGCTATGCCAGTGGAGATTTTTTTTATTGTGGATAACAAGTTTTCTAACACAGCATTTTTATAGGCGCGCACTGTTAAATAAATTTCGCCATTGGCTGGTGCGACCCCATAATCCTCAGCACCAATATGAATTCCGACAGTCGTTATCAGTGAAAAGTCCTTGTTTTCTCTATCACGGTTATACAAAAAATCAATTTTATCATGAATTTTCTTAATAGCTTCAACCGGGCTAATACCATCTTGTGGAGACATGGCATGTGCAGTTTTCCCAATCAATCGAATTTTCATACCGGTTGATGCACTGGTTATATGCTTTTCCTTTATTGCTATTGAATGTTGTGGCAATCCGGGTAAATTGTGTAGGGCAAATACATAATCGGGATAAATTTTTTTGAATTTTTCATCTTCAATGACGCTCTTTGCGCCTTGTCCGTTTTCTTCAGATGGTTGAAATAGTAAAACCAGTTT
>JAGRJP010000186.1 GCA_020442665.1 Lysobacterales bacterium | reverse complement strand
TAATCGCATGGTGGGCAAAAAACTCCGTTGCAGCTAACTTGTTGATGGTTGGTTTGTTGATTGCAGGCTTTATTGGCTTCAACAATATGGAACGCGAGATGGATCCACAAGTTCGTTTCCCGGGTTTACAAATTGGTGTTTCATGGCCGGGGGCTTCTCCGCAAGAAGTTGAAGAACAAATTGTCGCAAGAATCGAAGAGTCGGTTCGTGATTTGGATGAAATTGAATGGGTCCGCTCTTCCTCAAATGAGGGTCGCGGTGAAGTTTATATTCTGGCCAATCAAAAAGCAGATTTCACACAGTTTATGAATGATGTGAAAATCAGGGTGGATTCCATTACTTCATTCCCGGGTGATATTGAACAACCGGTTGTTCAACAATGGGTCAATCGCAATGAGTTCATCCGAGTTGCCGTTTCCGGCGATTTGAACGAGCAAGAATTGAAAGAACTTGCTGAACAACTTCGTCGTGAGGCTGCTAATTTACCGGCTATCAGCATCGTTCAATTATTCGGCATTCGTTCTGAAGAGGTTTCAATCGAAGTTGGCAAAGAATCGTTAAGACGTTATAACCTGACCTTTGATGATGTTGCTAGTGCCATCAGAAAAAGTTCTATCAATCAATCAGCAGGAGCGATTCGGACAGAAGCAGGCAGTTTTCAGTTAAAAGTCAGAAATCAAGCGAATCATGAAAAAGATTTCTCGGACATAATCATTCGCCAAACCTCTGATGGGGGCATAATCAGAGTGGGTGATGTTGCAACAGTTATTGATGGTTTTGAGGATAATCCAATATTAGCAACACTTAACGGCGAACCTACTATTCTGCTTCAGGTAATGACAACTGAAACTATGGATATAGTAACGGCTTCGCAATCAATTAATCAATGGATTGCTGAAAGACAAAGCACACTGCCGAAAGGTGCCAAGTTGACCTTGTGGACCGATCAGGCAGAAGACTTTAACGGCCGAATGACAACAATCGGTAGTTCTGCTTTCATGGGATTAATGTTGGTGCTAATTGTACTGATGTTAACTCTCAGACCGAAAGTGGCGTTCTGGGTGGCTTTCGGTATCGCAACAGCTTATGCCGGTGCTTTTGTATTGCTACCGTCAGTTGGTGTTTCACTCAACATGTTATCGACTTTTGCATTCTTGCTCGTTCTCGGAATTGTGGTTGATGATGCTATTGTTGTCGGCGAAGGAATTCATAGCGAATCCGATCGTATGGGTGGAGGAATCAAAGCGGCCATTTCAGGAACCCAGATGGTTTCTAAACCGGTCATATTCGGAGTCGTAACTACGATTATGGCATTCTTACCTTGGTTGTTTTTAAGCGGTTCAACTAGTGAATTCACCAAGCACATCACTTGGGTTGTTATTTTGGCTCTGGCTTTCTCACTGGTTGAATCATTGCTGATATTACCATCCCATTTAGCGAATATGAAACCGCGTGAATCCAAATCGTGGTTTACCAGATTTCAAAAATCCATAGCTAATTCCATTACATCATTTGCACAAAATTATTATCGCAAAATCGGCAATTGGAGCCTCAAATACCGTTATGTAACAACCAGTTTGTTCATTGGAATTATCATTGTTGGATTCGGACTTTTTGGCAGTAGCTGGGTGAAGAAAAGCTTTATGCCGGAAATTGAATCCGATGAACTGATTGTCAATGTGGTTTTACCGGAAGGCGCACCCTACTCTCGTGCTTTGGAGATATTGAAACAGTTACAAGTTGCTGAACAAAAACTGGTTGATGAAGTCAATCAAAAATCAAATGGTGAAGATCAATTGATTGAAAACTGGTACACACGTTCACGTCGTGACAGTGTATTGGCAATTGTTAAACTCGTACCACCTGAGAAAAGAACCTTAAGCAGTAAAGAAGCATCAATTCGCCTTCGTGAACTTTTAGGTGATGTTCCGGACGCTAAAGAAGTGAGCGTGCGTTATACACACGGAAACAACGAACCCGGTTTTGAGTTATCAGTCCGTCATCCTGATTTAGAGTTACTAAGAGCCGCTACCGCAGAATTGGAAGAGCAATTAAGAACGTACGATACACTTTATGATATTCGTAACAATATGATTGGAGTCTCCGATGAAATCAGACTAACCATGAAACCGGGAACTACAAAACTGGGATTAACATTAGCAGATGTCAACAAACAAGTCAGACAAGCCTATTTTGGTGAAGAAGTGCAACGCATTCCTCGAAATGGCCAGGATGTTAAAGTGAAAGTCAGATATCCTTTGGAGTCCAGACGTTCGATGGAAAGCCTGAAAGATTTCCATGTAAAAACATCCGACGGCAGAGAGATACCACTGCTAGCAGTTGCAAATTTAGAATTCGCACCCGGAATCAAAAGCATACAGCGTTGGAATGGAAGTCGTGCCGCCAGAGTGAGTGCCGATTTGAAAGAAAATGTTTCTGATGAAATCATGA
The DNA here is from genome assembly GCA_020442665.1 of Lysobacterales bacterium. Lineage (GTDB taxonomy): Bacteria > Pseudomonadota > Gammaproteobacteria > Xanthomonadales > Marinicellaceae > NORP309. The sequence goes on along the minus strand of JAGRJP010000186.1, from coordinate 421 downwards.
AAGACCTGAAAGATAACTTCTTCCCGCAATGGAGAGAAAAATATCCAGGAATCCAAACCGGTTCTGTGGGACAGGCTGATGGTGAGAAACGCTTTGTTAAAGAAGTAACAGGACTTTATTTCATGGCAATATTTGCGATGTATGCTCTGCTGGCAATTGCTTTCAAAAGCTATTCACAACCAATCCTCATCCTCGTTGCGATGCCATTTGCATTTGTCGGTGCGATTTACGGGCATATCTTTACCGGTTTAACAATGGCAATATTCAGTTATTTTGGAATCGCCGCGGCAGCCGGTGTTGTTGTGAATGACAACTTGGTATTGATGGATTATTGCAATCGGCTGAGAGAGCAAGGCATGAAACCGTATAAAGCCATTGTTGAAGCTGGTGTCCAACGATTCAGACCCATCTTTTTGACAAC
>JAGRJP010000185.1 GCA_020442665.1 Lysobacterales bacterium | reverse complement strand
ATTAATCAATATAACAGCATTCATTGCGACTGACAAGTTGCTCTATGAATGCTTTATTTGCCTAATAAAGATTTAATACTATAAAAAAAGCCTGCTGGCTTTGCAACAGGCTTTGATTTGTTTATAAATTGTTACTTAAAAACTTAATTTAAATAAACTTTTTTCTATACACAACTACAGCAGCTGATAATGTCGCTAACAGTAATAACATCAAACCATAGAAGTTTGTTGATGGAACAACTGGAGGTGGTGGAACATAAACATCAAATACTAAGTTTGCACCACATAAATTTCCTGTATCAAGACCCCCACTATCGCCGACACATACTTGCCAGTTACCAGCAGCTTGGAGACCAACAAAGTCTGCAAAGCTTGTGCCAGGACCTGTATCAGGTGTAGGTGCATATTCGCATAAACCGTCATCGCCACACACAAACTGTGTGCCAGCAATAGTGCTACCCATAAGTTCTGCAGAAGTTGCACCACCATCGCGGAAAGTTAATGTATCGGCAAGTCGAAGATCTGAAGAGTCTCCACAACAGTCAGAACCATCATCAGCAGGCTCTGCAAGTCCAGGTCTGCTCATTAGAGTTAATGTTGTGCTGTCAGGTGCAACCACTTTATAGGTTAAATCACCAACCCAAGTGTGCTCCATGTTAATCTCAGCTTCAACACTTATCACTTCACCAGTTGGACCGGCAATAGTAATACATGCCATCGAAGCAACAGTACCATCATATCCATCATCCGGAATTGCAGTACAACCTTCAATTGGTGGCAAACTCACAGACTCGCCAGCAGGCTTTGTTTGCTGAGCAAATGCACCAACACTTAAAAATAAAACAAATAAAACAAATATACGCACTTAAAATTTCCTCCCATAAAGGTAATTGATTAATGTTCACGGTAATTATATACAGTTTTTTTCCCAAATTTGAAGTATTTCACAAAAAAATAACAAGATTTTAATAAATAGAACAATTCTTTGGTTCAATATATCTTCAATATAATACTTTTGGCTAATGACTTTAATGCCGAAAAATAGGATAATACGCACGATTTTTTCGACGGAGTGGTAATCAGCCGTCCAAACATAACAATCAAAGGGGTTATTTCATGAGCAATTCATTCAATACTGCCACTACGGTTTCAAGTAATGGCAAAAACTATCAAATCCACAGCCTGGTCGAATTGAGCAAAAAGCACAATATCAATCGTTTGCCATATAGTCTGAAAATTTTACTCGAAAATTTACTTAGGCATGAAAATGGTGTCGATGTCACCAAAGAAGATATTGATGCATTATGTCATTGGGATGCAAAAGCACAGCCTTCGACAGAAATCGCTTTCACACCATCAAGAGTGGTTTTACAGGATTTTACAGGTGTTCCGGCAGTTGTTGATTTGGCAGCAATGCGTGATGCGATGAAGAGTTTGGGTGGAGATGTTCAGAAAATTAATCCTCTGTCGCCGGCTGAATTGGTTATTGATCACTCGGTACAAGTGGATAAGTACGGAAACCAATCGGCACAATCTGCCAATGAAGACATTGAATATCAAAGAAACATGGAGCGCTATGCGTTTTTGAAATGGGGTCAAAAAGCCTTTGATACATTCAAAGTCGTTCCTCCGGGCAATGGAATTGTTCATCAGGTGAATTTGGAAAAACTGGCTCGTGTCACATTTGGAGTTGAAAAAGACGGTGTTTTACAAGCCTATCCGGATACAGTCGTCGGAACTGACTCTCACACAACTATGATTAACGGAATTGGAGTTCTGGGCTGGGGAGTTGGTGGAATTGAAGCTGAAGCTGCGATGTTGGGCCAAGCCATTTCCATGTTGATTCCTCAAGTTGTTGGATTTAAACTGACCGGGAAATTGCCTGAAGGCACAACAGCCACAGATTTGGTTCTAACAATTGTTGAAATGCTAAGAAAACATGGTGTTGTTGGGAAGTTTGTAGAGTTTTACGGTGATGGCTTGCAAAACTTACCTTTGGCCGATCGTGCAACCATTGCCAATATGGCTCCTGAGTATGGCGCAACATGTGGAATTTTCCCGGTTGACGCTGAAGCCGTTAAATACCTGAAATTATCAGGAAGATCTGATGAAGAAGTTGAATTAGTCGAAGCATATGCCAAAGCTCAAGGAATGTGGCATACTGCTGACTCTGTTGATGCGGAATACTCCTCCACTTTGGAACTGGATATGAGTACAGTCGTGCCTAGTATTTCCGGACCAAAACGCCCTCAGGATCGAATTGCTCTTTCAGAGTCCAAAGCGAAATTTCAAACTCTTTTTGCCGATATGGAAAAGGGCAGAGAGAAAAAATCAGTAGCAGTTACAACTGAACACGGTCGTTTTGATCTGAAAGATGGAGACATTACAGTTGCTGCTATCACTTCGTGCACCAACACTTCAAACCCTGCGGTCATGATTGGAGCGGGTTTGTTAGCGAAAAATGCTGCTGAAAAAGGTTTGAAAGTAAAACCTTGGGTTAAAACATCATTAGCTCCAGGATCACGTGTGGTGACACAATATTTGGAAAGTGCAGGAGTTCTGGATGATTTGGAAAAACTAAACTTCTTCGTCGTTGGTTATGGTTGTACCACATGTATCGGAAACTCAGGTCCTTTAGATCCTGCAATTTCGAAAGCCATACAAGATAATGGTCTGGTAGCAACCTCGGTTTTATCAGGGAATCGTAATTTTGAAGGTCGTATTCATGCAGATATCAAGATGAATTTTCTTGCTTCTCCTCCATTAGTTGTGGCTTATGCGTTGGCTGGAACGGTTGATTTTGACTTATATAATGACTCACTTGGTAACGATAAAGATGGCAATCCGGTTTATCTGAAAGACATCTGGCCAAGCACACATGATGTGGCTCAGGCGATATCTGAAAACATCAATGCCGATATGTTCAACAAAGGTTATGCCGGTGTGTTTGATGGTGATGAAAACTGGAAAGCAGTTAAAACCTCAGAGTCAGAAATTTTCGAATGGCAAGATGATTCCACATACATTAAAAACCCTCCATACTTTGATGGTATGACATTGCAAGCAGGAAGTATTGAAGACATTACCGGCGCAAGATGCCTTGCAAAACTGGGTCATAGTGTGACAACTGATCACATTTCACCAGCTGGTTCTATTGCTGTCGATTCTCCTGCGGGTAAATATCTCAATGAGAAAGGTGTGGAGCGTAAGGACTTTAACTCCTATGGTTCTCGTCGTGGGAATCACGAAGTGATGATGCGTGGTACGTTTGCTAACATTAGACTTCGCAATCAATTGGCTCCAGGCACTGAAGGCGGCTGGACACGTCATCAGCCAACGGATAAGGAAATGTCGATTTATGATGCTTCCCGTATTTACGCTGAAGAGGGAACACCTTTGGTGGTTGTTGCCGGTAAAGAATATGGCACGGGTTCGTCTCGAGATTGGGCAGCAAAAGGAACTAACTTACTCGGAGTGAAAGCAGTTATTGTTGAAAGTTTTGAAAGAATTCACCGTTCGAATTTGGTTGGAATGGGCGTTTTACCATTGCAATTTAAAGATGGTGAAAGTGCTGACTCACTAGGTTTAACCGGTCATGAAACATATTCAATCACAGGTTTGGAAAACGGAGCTTCTAAAGTCGCTCAGGTTACAGCCAAAACCAATGACGGCAAAAAGACGCACTTTGAAGTGATTGTCAGAATTGACACACCAAAAGAAGTTGAATACATGCAACATGGCGGTATTCTGCAATATGTTCTGAGACAATTGGCTCAGTCATAAAATTTCACATTGTGAATCTAAAAAAGGCAGCTCATTGAGTTGCCTTTTTTGTTTTATATTCCAAAAATACCATTTACTAAAACTGCATACTGGTTAGAATAGTAGTTCAGAATTAAACAGGGGAAATAAAA
>JAGRJP010000184.1 GCA_020442665.1 Lysobacterales bacterium | reverse complement strand
ACATTTTCAGCATTAAAGACATCTCTGACCAAGCCATTATCCTTGACCAATGCGATTCTGCGATTCTCACAGGTTGCTATCCCTGCTGCATCCTGTCCCCGATGCTGTAAAACTGTCAGACATTCATAAATTGTAGAAGCCACATCACTTTGACTAACAACACCAACCACTCCACACATCAGTTGGAACCTCCTTCTGTTTGTTCATTAGTCTCTGCTTCATTATCGGATAAACTTTGCATTAATTGATCCAGTTGTTTGCTTGATTCCACATTTTCTGCAGCCTTTTTAAGCATTTCTGATGTTTGCTCCACAACTTTATTATTTTCGATAAATGAAAAATACTTTGAAAAACTCTCCGGCATTCTTACTCTTGCCCATTCGGCAATCTTTCCTGCATAAGGTGCCAGTTTTGAGTTTTGCCACCAAGGGTCTTCAGAAAGTGGTGTAGCTCTGACGAAGAAAGCAATCACAATGATAATGACAACCCCTCTTAACAAACCAAAGAACATCCCAAAAAAACGATCCGTACCGCTCAGACCTGTAGATTTAATCAGTTTTCCTAGAATAAAGTTAATGATGCTTCCTAAAAATAATGCAGCAATTAATATAGCTACAAATGCAATCAAATGCCTTGCAGAAGGAAGCTCAATGTACGATTCCAGATATTTAGCTCCGACATCAACATAATGATACGCTAACCAAAAAGCAACAACCCAAATTAATAACGATAAGACTTCCTTAGTTAATCCCCTGAAAATACTAATGATTACGGAAATTGCGAGGATTCCGATAAATACATAATCTAGCCAGTTCATTTGGTAATTACCTTCTGTTTTTCATGAGGTTTTACAAGCCCTTTTAATTTAAGTTTATCGAGCAATTGTTTTTCAGCATCTTTGGCTTCATCTCTGGTTGCATAAGGACCAACTCTTACCCGATATTGATTATTGCCTGAAGCAATAATTTCATCAACAAAACATATAAATCCCGATTTTCTTATCTCATCACGTTGAGCCAATGAGTTCTTTTTATTGCTATAAATACCAATCTGTACAATCCAGCCGGTATCAAGCAACGAGTTAAATGCTTCTTCATCAAGATTTTCTATAACAGGCTTTCCAATATTTAACTTAAGTGCGACAATCTTTTGACTGAGTTTTTCAGCTTCACCCGATGAATCCAACATCTCAGAATAAACCTTATACACTTCCTTATCCAAGTCTTTTACAACAACTGCGCTATAACCTTTATTTAATAATTTAGCCTTTAATTGCTGGGCATTTTTTTGTTGAGAAAACACACCATATTGCAAGCGATAACCAAACTCCGAGCCGGATGAATTCGCATTCATTATATCCGGCTGAGTATCAGTGACTTCAGGCTTTTTCTCAATTTTTGTGATTGGTTTGTGGTCTTTATTCTCAGTTTTATTTGCCTGATTTGACTCTGGCTTGTTCTTATCCTCCGGCTTTTTATCATTTAAAGAATTATCAACAACATCAACAATTTGCTCTTCTTTTTTTACGACCGGTTTAATTTCTGCTGCAGTCTCCTGAGTTGTGTTTGAATCTGGAGTTTGTGAATTTATTTCAGCACTCTGCGTATCCTGATTATTTACAGGTTCTATTGCGATGGATTTGTGTTTAAGGTCACTTGGCTGATCCGGGATTTTGATAGAAAGAGTCTGGTTTTGATTTACTTTTGAATCATCAAATAGCATCGGCACAAAGATAACCGCCAATGCAATGATGACTGAGGCACCAATGAGTCTTTGTTTTAATTCAGTTTCCATTAACTTTCTCTTAAGTTGGCATTCGTTTTCATAAACTCAACAAAGTTATTGTATTGTAATTCTTGTTGCCCTAAATCTTTATTTTTCAATGACTTAACAGT
>JAGRJP010000183.1 GCA_020442665.1 Lysobacterales bacterium | reverse complement strand
ATGAAATGGATTGCTTCTCAAACTGAATTGGGCGAAACCTTTGATTGTAATGATGCCAATGATTTGGTAGAGAAAATTAAGGGTTCGTCTGTCAATGTTGAGTTGGACAGAGATAAATTTCACAAAACTTTCAGTATCGAAAGCTGTGCTAAAGAAATTGATGAAGTTTATCTGGAATTGTTCAAAAACTAAGTCTGTTCCCTTTTTAGAAATGAAAAAAGAAGGTGTTGCATTCAAATTTACTCTTCTTGTTGTTTTTTATGATATTCTTCATCATAGGGAAATTTGACATGTCCAAGCCGGATTAAAAATACTGCTAGAGCTAATACTAATAAAGTGACCCCAACTCCTAGCATCTCCCATGAATGAACTTCATTTGAACCTAGTATAATATGCCGAGCAAGTGCAACAATAGCTATGTAAACCGGAAAACGAACCGGCAACATATTTTTCTCGTAGTATATGCCAACCATTGTAATCACCTCTAAATAAATAAATAGCAGAAGCAAATCACCTAGTTGTACTTTACCTTGTTTATAAATAACATAGACTTCCTGTCCAATTGCTATTACTGTTGCGATAGCAACAATTAATAAACCACAAACTTCAATTATTGTTAAAAATTTTTTAAAAGGGTGACTGTCTTTAACTCGCATAATGTAATGTTTCATAAGTTATTTAATGTTTATTTTGGTGTCCACAACTCTATCTTAACACCGGCAGGGTCTATAAACCAGCCAAAAACGCCGTACTCTTCATCAACAACATCGTCAATGACTTCTGCTCCACCTTGTTTGACTTGTTCCAAGGCTTGTTTGACATCATCGACGATGAGATTAATCATAAATCCACGGTTTGATGGTTTGAGATAGTCGGTATCCGCTTTAAAAGGACTCCAAACACCATAGGCTTTTTCAGGAAGCTCCGTTGGGTTAAATGTTGTGCAGCCGTATTCATCCAGATTGAAACCAAGGTATTTGTTATACCATTGTTTGAGTTCTTCCGGGTTTTCACATTTAAAGAAAACACCACCAATACCTCGAACCTTAATCATTATTTCACCTCAATTTTTGCGAACTTTCTCTTACCAACCTGAAAAACAGCCTGAGTTCCGGATTGAATTTGTTGTTTGGAATCAGTAACTTTTTCACCGTTTATACTCACAGCATTTTGTTTAATCATACGCATTGCATCGGATGTACTGGCACATAATCCAGCCTCTTTCAATAACAGTGGTAAGCCAATTTCACCATTCTCTGCTGTAATTTCTAATTCAGGAATATCGTCAGGAATAGCTCCTTTTTGGAATTGATTTTTAAAGGCTTGCAATGCCTCCTGAGCGGATTGATTGCCATGAAATCGTTCAACAATTTCAACACCGAGAATAAACTTAATATCTCTTGGATTTCTTCCGTCCTGCATTTCCTGCTTCATTTTCTCAATTTCAGCATTGGATTTAAAGCTCAGTAAATCAAAATAACGCCACATCAGTTCGTCAGAAATTGACATGATTTTACCGAACATATCACTTGGTGCGTCTTCAATACCGATATAATTCCCCAGAGACTTGGACATTTTTTGCACGCCATCCAATCCCTCAAGCAATGGCATAGTTATCACAACTTGTTGCTCTTGTCCGAACTGAGATTGCAAACTTCTGCCCATCAACAGATTAAAGGTTTGGTCTGTGCCACCTAATTCCACATCCGCTTTCATGGCAACAGAGTCATAGCCCTGAACTAACGGATACATAAATTCATGAATTGCAATGGGCTGTTGGCTGCCGAATCTTTTAGAAAAATCATCACGTTCCAGCATTCTGGCGACGGTATAACGTGATGCCAAGTCAATCATTCCGGCAGAGCCCAGTTTGGTCATCCATTCAGAATTAAAAGCGACTTTGGTTTTTTCTTTATCAAGGATTTTAAAGATTTGTTCTTTATACGTTTGTGCGTTTTCGTTGACTTCTTCTCTGGTGAGAATTTTGCGAGTGACGTTTTTACCCGTTGGGTCGCCAATCATTCCGGTGAAATCACCTATCAAAAATGTCACATCATGTCCCAATTGTTGAAATTGAGCCATTTTGTTGATTAAAACTGTATGTCCTAAATGCAGGTCAGGAGCTGTTGGATCAAATCCAGCTTTAACGTGTAAAGGTTTGCCTTTTTTTAATTTTTTTTCCAGTTCTTCGAGTTTGATGACGTCTTCGGTACCACGAGTTAACAAATCCAGAGAGTCTTGTAGTGACATTTGTTTTCCTTTCTTTGAAAAAATAAAGTGAGGTATTTTACCTGAATTTCCCGCTTAATAACAATCTAGCTCAATAATTCATTGACGAATTATCCCAACTGCTATATCTTTAACAACGATTCAAAGAAAAAGCGTGCAAGTATTTGAAAAAGAAACATAAGCAGGCAGTTTTTATCGACAGAAACCGCAAAAGTCTCGGTCTTACCAATTCAGTAAATTCATTCGCAAACCAGGCTTTCAAGAAAATCAGTAGTGTTAAAAAAGCTCCGATTATCACAATTTTGGTTTTTGGAAGTTTGTTAGTTTTATTTGCTTTCAGCATTGATTCAACGGATAA
>JAGRJP010000182.1 GCA_020442665.1 Lysobacterales bacterium | reverse complement strand
AAAGCGACTGTGAAAGTCAAAAGTAAAACTTTTGCCTTATTAAAATACACAGAAACCAAAATTGTGATACCAATTAACAAAACCGGCAAATATGGCAAGGCGTTTTTCAAATCTTCTGAAACTAACTCGTAATTCATCCTCGAATAAGTCATCAAAGCAGTGACAAATAACATTGGAATTGATGATTTGAATAGTTTCAAAGTTTTAATTGGACTGAACTGTTCCGGATTATAACCAAATCATCCGAATATTTTTGTGAGCTATCTGAAAAAAACCAATTCTCTATCTATTTTCTCATCATAAAAATCAAAAGAAATAAACTTTTATTGACCGAACGGTCAGTCAGTGTATAATTTCGGAAAATCTAACAACTTGAGATTGCCATGACAAAAGATTTAACAGTCAAATACTATTCACCTGTAGAGGAAAGAATCAACATCACTTCACATGCAATTGGTTTCATACTTGCAATTTGGGCATTAGTTTATCTTGTGATTAAAGCCTCGATTCATGGTAATGCATGGCATATTGTCAGTTTTAGTATTTATGGTACCAGCATGATGCTTTTGTATGCGGCTTCGACTTTTTATCACATGTCAAAAAAGCCGATTGTACGCAAACGATTGAAAGTGTTTGATCATGCAGCAATTTATCTGTTGATTGCCGGAACATACACACCTTTTACTTTGGTGACATTGAATGGAGCTATGGGCTGGACTTTATTTGGAATTGCTTGGGGTCTGGCTGTTGTGGGTATTATTCTGAAATTATTTTATACCGGGAGATTCACTTTAATTTCAACATTAGCCTATGTGATTATGGGTTGGTTGATTGTTATTGCCATTAAACCGCTAGCAAACAATTTACCCGAAGGTGGATTGTTCTGGTTGATGGCAGGAGGAATATCTTACACAGTCGGCGCAGCTCTTTATGCGATTCATAAATTGAAGTTCAATCACGCCATATTTCACATATTTGTTCTGATAGGCAGCGTATGCCATTTTATTACTGTGTATTTCTACGTTTTGGAGAAATAATATGATTTCAAATAAAGAAAAGATATTAAATTCAGCATTCGAACTTTTTGCCGATAAGGGTTTTAGCCACGTTTCAATTGCTCAGATTGCCAAACATGCTGATGTTGCAAAAAGTCTTATTTTTCATCATTTTGCGAATAAGCAAGATCTCTGGGAAGAAGTCAAAGATACTGTCTTTATGGATTATGCCTCACAGCAAATGGATTTGTTTGAACAAGCTGAAAACCCAGTAGAATTGATTAGCCAATCTATATACAAATATTTTGAATTCCTTAAAAATAATCCGAAAATGCTCAGAATGTATTCCTGGAGCAACCTTGACAATGATACAAACTGTGGGCTTCATGACAAACCGCTTATCGACAGAGGAACTGAATTGATACGTCAAGCCCAAAAAGCAGGAATCTTTCGTGATGATTTCGAACCGGTAAACCTGATTGTTTCATTTATTTCAGCGATAAATTCATACCTCAATGCTCAATCTCATTTTTGCCAATGGCATGACGAGCTCTATAAAAACGAAAAGTTTGTCGATGATTTTGTCAGTTTCATTATTAACGGAGTCAAAGCATGAACATCACAAAAAGCATTTTGATTTTTACTTCGGTATTTCTACTTAATAGTTGCAAAAACAATCCATCGGAAGAGCAGAAAAATATAGCTACAAAAGTGACAACAACCATTGCCACTTCCCACGAAATCACACGTTTTCATAACGTTCCGGCAGTTTTAAAAGCTCAGAATCGTGCCGATTTATCTTTTCAGTTATCCGGGACCATTAAAAGCATCAATGTGAAAATTGGTGATTCTGTTGAAAAAGATGACGAATTAATTCATTTGTACAACCCAAATATCGACCCTGCTCTGGCAGCCAACGAAGCCAAACTCGAATCCATTCTCACTCAAATCAGACAGGTTGAAAAGGATTTGGAGAATTTAAAAACTCTGAGAAAGAACAACTCCGTCAGCAAAACAACTTATGAACATAAAGAAACGGAATTGAAAAATCTTTTGGCACAACAGAAATCTGTTGAGTCTGAAATGACTCTCTCACAAGCCAACCAACAAGAAACGATTATCAAGGCACCTTTCACCGGAATAATTTCACAATTCAGCAAGCAACCCGGAGAATTTGTCTCGGCCGGTCAGCCGGTGATTTCTATCTATCAAAACAAAATATTGGAAGTTGAAACAGAAATCACCAAAGAACTTTGGTCAAATCTCAAGTTGGGCGATGTTATAGAGGGGTATCTTGGAGATGAAAAACTTGAGTTTGAGTTGGTTGAATTAGCACAAAGTGCAAATCCTCTGACACATTTGTTACCTGTAGTTTTACAGCTGAAGAATAGTCTACCGGAAGCCATTGGACAAAACGTAAACCTCTCTTTTCCACAGAAATATCAAAACGTCTATCAATTACCTCTGCAAACTGTTATTGACGATGGAATCAACCAGCCTTATGTGTTTGTAACTGAGAGAAAAAAGGCTCAAAAACACATCATTAAACCATTATTTATCAATGGAAATGACATTATCTTTGAAGTTGATAATGTCATTGATAATCCCGTGATTATTGAGGGGCAAAGTAAAGTCGCATCAGGAACTC
>JAGRJP010000181.1 GCA_020442665.1 Lysobacterales bacterium | reverse complement strand
AGTGATTTTGCAATATCACAAGCCTGATTATCATAAAAATACAAACCGGTAACGGCATAATTGGATTGAGGTTTTTCGGGTTTTTCTTCCAAACCGATAACTTTGCCGCTGGAATCAAATTCTGCCACACCGTATCTTTCAGGGTCATGAACACGATAGCCAAATACAGTAGCACCGGCTTCTCTGCTATGAGCACGTGAAAGCAATTCCATCATACCTGAACCATGAAAAATATTATCGCCCAATATCAAACACGACGGGTCGTTTCCGACAAATTTTTCACCAATCAGATAGGCTTGTGCCAATCCACCCGGATCGGGTTGCACTGCATAAGTTAAATTGATTCCCCATTGCGAACCATCACCAAGCAATTTGACAAATAATTCCTGCTCATGAGGTGTGTTGATGATCAAAATATCCTTGATTCCGGCGAGCATTAACGTCGTCAAAGGATAATAAATCATCGGTTTATCATAAATCGGCAACAACTGTTTACTGATTGAATGAGTCAGAGGATACAGACGTGTACCTGAACCTCCGGCTAAAATAATACCTTTTCTATTCATAAATCTAGTTACCTAGTCTTTGACCTTGATATGAGCCATCCAGCACCCGATCACACCATGTTTTATTATCTAAATACCATTGGACAGTTTTTCTGATTCCGCTTTCAAAAGTTTCTTCCGGTTTCCAACCCAATTCATTCTGTAATTTTGACGAATCAATGGCATATCTTTGGTCATGTCCCGGCCGGTCTTTTACGAAAGTGATTAAGTCTCTGCGAGATTTGCCGGAATTGGGAGCAACTTCATCGAGAATATCACACAACGTATGAACAACTTGAATGTTTTGTTTTTCTTCATTGCCGCCCACATTATAAACTTCGCCGATTTTGCCTTTTTTCAAAACCGTTTCAATCGCTTTGCAATGATCAGTTACAAACAACCAATCCCGAATATTTTTACCATCACCATAAACTGGGAGTGATTCAAAATTAAGAGCCTTGGTTATCATCAATGGAATTAACTTTTCCGGAAACTGATAAGGACCGTAATTATTGGAACAGTTTGTCGTCAGAACCGGCAATCCATAAGTATGACAATAGGCACGAACCAAATGATCGGACGATGCTTTAGAAGCCGAATAAGGTGAATTTGGCGAGTAGGGCGTGGTTTCAGTAAATAATCCTGTATCTCCCAGAGAACCATAAACTTCATCGGTAGAAACATGCAAAAATCTGAAATGATTATCCGAATCCAAGGATTGATAATAATTCAATGAATTCTTTAATAGGTTGAATGTTCCCAAGATATTCGTCTGAATAAAATCATCCGGAGCATCAATCGAACGATCGACATGGCTCTCAGCAGCAAAATTAACCACCGCATTGGGCTTGTATTTGTCGAATATTTCCGCAACCAAGTCATTATCTGTGATATCACCTTGTATGAAAATATGGTTATCGTTATTTTCGAGTTGCTTTAAGGTGTCCAGATTTCCGGCATAAGTCAATTTGTCCAAATTGATTACTCTTACATTGTTTTCGAGAACCTGACGAAGAACAAAATTCCCGCCGATAAAGCCGGCTCCTCCGGTCACTAACCAAGTTTGTGTCATATTCACACTATTTTAAAAAAGCGCGATTATATCATAATGCAAATATCATGAATGTTGCATGGTGAAAAAAAGCAAAAAAACTGCTGTTACTGCCTATGTTAATACTAACAATGAAGAGTTTCTTACTTGTCTGACTTGCTGATGCCGAACACACAGAAATTTGCTGATTTTTTGTAAAGTCGTAGAATTCTTCTTGATAAAGGTTAATTTTAGGGTGTTTTAAGACATAAAAGCTGTAGGCAAAATGTTAATTGTATTGTAGGATACTTTGAAAAGTGTGTATCCTTGGTTTTGAAAGTGTGGCGACAGAAGGAAGTCGAAGTAATATATCGAAAGTAAAAATCAATGACTCTACCCCCATTCACTTGCCCCCATTGATTTGGAGATAACGATGAGAAAATGTCCAGTATGTAACGAATATAATTTTACAATTTTTGAGCCGGTCAATTTATTTAGAAGAGAAAAGTTAATATGTCCAATTTGTAAAACAAAATTTCAAGCAGGGGAACTATGGATACTTATTAATGACGTTGTTACTGGAGGCTTTTTACCATTTTCTATAATAATATCTTTTCTATTATTAGGGTTTGTAATTGGTGGAATATCTGTAACAATAGGATATGTTTTGTATCTCGGAATTTTCTCGAATATAGTCTCGATGAAAAAAATTTAAAACCAACGACTCTGATGTGATGAATGCCTCACCGGCATCTAAGTACCTAGCTTGTATAATCCAAGGACATTTAAAGGAGAGGCAAATACAGGACATACACTTGTTAAAAATAATTATCAACTGCTTGTTTGTTAAATTGAGGTGAAATAAGCAAGTAGGTTGGGCTAAGGTTACGAAGCCCAACATTATCTTGAATCGACTTGTTGGGCTTCACTTCATTCAGCACCAACCTACAAAATATGCTGGTTAAATCCAACTACCCAATTATGACAATTATCAATTCTATTATCTCTGATATTTAATAATTACAAAAAAATAATACATAATATCCAATCGGTCTAATTAAACAGTAATTTGAGAAAATAACACTATGCCTTTTGACGGAAAACAGTTTTCCAAACAACTCCCTCAAAAACCGGGAATTTACCAAATGTTTAATGATTTGGGCAAAGTTATTTATGTGGGAAAGGCGTTGAATTTAAAGAATCGGGTTTCCAGTTATTACACAGGAAAAGCCAGAGACTCGAAAACCATGGCATTGGTTGAATCAATTGCAGATATCAGGTTTAGTATAACCCGAACGGAAGGTGAAGCTCTTATTCCAGTAAATCTGGACAGGCATTTGATAAGAATTTGATTTGAGAGTTTATCGGCTGAATCTCTATAAAATCAGCCGGTTTTCTTTTAATTTTTCTATGAATTTTTGCAGTTGGGGTGTGTATTTAGGATTTGTGAGAAAATTTGAGAAATTTGCCTTATTTGGGACATAGCTGTCCCTCAGCTTGAGAAAGCCGGATTGAAAAGTTATAAGTTTTGTATATAAAAGACATTTACTAATCTGATGAAAGAAAACAAAAAGATTGCAATCATTGGTGCAGGAACTGCCGGTCTGGCAACAGCTTTGTTTTTATCCAGGCATTCCTACCGGATTGATCTCTATGAAGAGGTCGAAAAGCTGCAAGCGGTTGGTGCGGGACTGCTGTTGCAACCACAGGGTTTGTATGTTTTAAACCAACTGGGTTTACTCTCTGAAATCATTTCAAATGGATCAATCATAGAGTCATTGCAGGGTAGAAACCATCGTAATAAGTTTGTGATGGACTTTCATTACGAAGACCTAAATAAAAATCTGTTTGGTATTGGTATTCACCGAGGTAAACTATTTGAAAGCCTATATAAAAACGTCAAACGCTTGGATATTCACTGGAGATTGGGTGAAAAAGTACTAAAAGTTAATCAAACTTCTGACAAGGCAGAAGTGATTATAGAAAAATCTACAACAGATTATGACTTGATTGTTATTGCCAACGGAACAAGGTCTGATTTAACACATAATCTGAATATCAAACACAAGTTCAAACCCTATCCGTGGGGTGCGCTGTGGAAAATATTTGATGATGAAAACCAGCAATTCCAGAGAATCCTTGATCAAAAATATATTAAAGCACACACAATGTTGGGTATGCTTCCCACAGGTATTAACCCAAACACAACAAAGCCCTGTGTTAGTTTTTTTTACAGTTTGAAGAAGAGTCTATATCAGCATTGGAAAAATATGGACATCAACCAATGGAAGAATCAAGTTTTAAATATTTGGCCGGAACTGGAATGTTTTATAAATACAATTCAATCACATAATGATCTTACCTTTGCAACTTATGCCGACCATGTGATGCAAAAATGGCATGATGGGAAAATAGTGGTCATAGGTGATGCCGCACATGCAATGAGTCCTCAATTGGGTCAAGGTGCAAATATGGCGCTGACGGATGCCTATTGTTTGTATCAGGTTTTGCAACGCCACTTCGATATTTCCCAAGCTTTACAAAATTATTCAGTTGAACGAAAAAAACATCTGAAATATTATCAGTGGGCTAGTCGTTTTTTAACCCCATTATTCCAATCCAACAGTTTGTTGGGAGCCTGGTTCAGAGACCTTACTTTTCCTCCAATGAAGTACGTTCCCATTGCTAAAAAACATGCTCTTTTGACATTATTCGGAGTCAAACCTTCGCTCTTTGGTAGCCGGCCAATTATCGATTTGGATATACTCGCTGACTCAATAAAAAAAGTATTGGATTAACTAATCAGGACAATTACGTTTTTGGAAACGACCTAATGCGAAAATCATGACTATAGCCAAAACGATAACTAACGAGTATCCATTATCATTGAACTTTATAGGCACAACTGGCAATGATAACTAAATTAGTTTACAATAAAATCAATAATATGTGGCGTGACACATAAGCATTTCTCGCATATTTAGTCACACATAAGAAATTATAGGAGAGTAATTATGAAAAATATTACTATTTTATTGTTTATCTTATCATCTTCAATTTCGATGCTTAACACAGCAACGGCCGGGCTCTCTGTACCAGGTGTTTGGAGCAATGTTCCAATTTTTAATCAAGCTCCTTTAGAGATTAAACTGGGTACGTTTGATGAAAGTATAAATGCTGATTTACTGGCAATGGTATTGTGGAATGATGGGTCAAACAATAGGCTTGATGCAGTAGGTATTCCTTTTCCGTATGATGGAACTAATATCACCTCGACATCACTTGAAAACACAGCAACATTGTTTGCTTTAGGAGATATATGCACTAAAGGTACGCAGGTTCACGTTCCATATATCAAAAACTTCAATATAGAAGTGGCAAGTTACAATGGTTCAATTTGGTCAACTTCAACAGTTCCCGGGACAACAACTAATAATTTTGATAGTGCAGATTGTGCTAACACACAAGATGGAAGTTTAATTTCAGGGCATAATTTAACGAATTCAGAAATCGCATTTTATTTAAAACTCAATGCTTCTCCATCATTTAATTTCTATGGAAAGATAGGAAGTATGGCTGAACCTGTTGCAGGACCGTTTGATGGCGCAGTCAGAGATACTTTGGTGGCAGATAAAAATAGTTCAAAAGCATGGTCTTTATACCAATTAGATACTGGGTTAGTTAGAGCCTCGAGTTTTGACACTTCAGTTAGTCCACCTGTTTTTCAAAATAACTCTATTTTACAGTTACCTGCTCCAACGACTTTTGTATTTGTGAAAGAGTCTTTTGGCATCCGCTTAAAGAGCTCGATTGTTTTCAGTTATAATGCGGATGGGAATGGTCGAACAGCAGAGATTACAGATAAATCTCCTGCCCAACCACATCTTAGAAACCTCGGTGCAATAAGCAACTCAGGAACTCAATTTAACTTTCAAGGTGGTACTTATATACCAAATACTGATGAACAAGATAATATACTTGAACATAATATTTTATGGGGTGACTGGTTTTTGATAGAGCCATTGAGCAATGTACCTGCTGAAACTGATTCCAATTATCCATTACAAGGAGTTGGCGGGCCTGTTAGTGGGTGTCGAAGAATTCAGGATAGTTATCCCAGACTCGCATATATAGCAGGACCAAGAGTTGGTAGCTCAGGTACAGATTTGCATATAAGAGAATTAGATTCATATGATGGAATTTTTGCAGATGGTTTTGAGTCCGGAAATTTAAGTACATGGAATTGTTTTAACTAAATCACCCAATCACTCAAATGGGTTTGAGTTATATTGTTGTTGTTTTAATTAAACTCCTAAACTTAAATACTTTCCCTACAGACGAGTAAAAATTCATCAGTTACTGAAGTGTTCCAACTGCTTATTTGTAATTGCTTCTAAATTCTTATTTCATCTAGCTATGTCTAATGCAAATATCACGTATGTTGCATGGTTGAAAATAGAAAGAAATAACACATAATATCATTTCAAACAATTAAGAATGCCTATTTAGAGAAATTAAGCTATGCCTTTAGACGGAAAAGAGTTTTCCAAACAACTCCCACAGAAACCGGGAATTTACCAAATGTTTAATGAACTTGGTAAAGTTATCTATGTGGGAAAGGCATTAAATTTAAAAAATCGGGTTTCCAGTTATTTCACAGGAATAGCCAGAGACTCGAAAACCATGGCTTTGGTTGAATCAATTGCAGATATCAGGTTTAGTATTACCCGAACAGAAGGCGAAGCTCTGATTCTTGAAAACCAACTGATTAAACAACACAAACCGAAATACAATATTTTACTCAAGGACGGCAAAAGTTATCCTTATATTTATTGCTCAGAAAACGAGGATAACTTCCCAAGATTGGAGTTTCGCAGAGGAACCAAACAGGGTAAAGGTCGCTATTACGGACCTTTCCCAAGTGCTCAAGCAGTTCGTCATACGCTTAACCATTTACAAAAATTATTTAAGGTCAGGCAATGTAATAATGCAACTTACAGCAATCGATCCAGACCTTGCTTACAATATCAGATTAATCGTTGTTCCGCACCGTGTGTGGGTTATGTTTCAGATAAAGATTATGAGCATCAATTGCATTTTACAAAAGAATTTTTACTAGGAAATTCTTTGAATGTTATCAATGAGTTAGTCGAAGAAATGCAAGTGAAATCGAATCAAATGGAGTTTGAAAAAGCCGCTGAAATTCGTGATCAGATTAAAGAACTCAAAATCATTCAATCACAGCAGGTTGTTGAAAGTTCTAACAGTATGAATTTGGATATTTTTAGCATTACCAGCGAATTAGGAATATTTATTGTAACCATGTCAGCGGTTCGTGGTGGTTTGTTGCTTGGCCACAAAAATTTCTTTCCAAAAACGCCAAAACAAGAAAGCACGGATGAAGTCTTACAAGCTTTTATTTCTCAGTATTATCAGGACAAACCGATTCCCGCTTGCATTGTAGTCAATATCAAAATGTCAGAGAAAAAATGGTTGGAAACAGCTCTTTCACAAGTTTCGCAATCCAGTGTGCAAATTATTTCCACTCCTCGTGGTGATAAAAAGAAAATGCTGGAGCTCAATATCACCAATATGAATAACGCTTTGGAGTTGCATATTTCCAAGAAAGCCAACTGGCAACACAAATGGCAAATGTGGGTGAAACAGTTACAGCTCAAAAATCCACCAAACAGAGTCGAATGTTTTGATATATCGCATGTTTTTGGTGAGCAAACCAGAGCTTCCTGCGTGGTTTTTGACATGAATGGTGCCAAAAAAAATATGTACAGGAATTATAAAATTTCCGACATCACCAAAGGTGATGACTATGCAGCTATGGCTCAAGTCATTGAAAAACGTTTACAATCTCTGAATAAACATAAATACGATTATCCGGATGTTTTCTTAATTGACGGTGGAAAAGGACAGGCGAATCAGGCTCTGAAAATCTTAAAACAAAATAATATCAACAATATTGAAATCATCGGTATTGCAAAGGATGAAAACCGTAAAGCCGGTGAGGAAAGATTGTTTGTGCTTAGTCAAAACATTGTCGTTAAGCCGGAATCCAATTCTTTGCTATCACACATGGTTCAGCATATTCGTGACGAAGCTCATCGCTTTGCAATCACCGGACACCGAAAAGCATTAGCAAAGTCTCGTAAAAAATCATTACTGGAAGGGATAGATGGTATCGGTGAAAAGCGCAGGAATATGTTGTTGCAACATTTTGGTGGGCTGCAAGGATTGAAAAAAGCCGGTGTGGATGAGATGACCCAATTAAATGGAATTAGTCGTGAAATTGCACAACGATTATATGAACATTTACATTAGTTGATATATAATATTTCTGTTTAAAATATTCAGAATAACTCAGGGGATGTTATGACCAGAATCGCTTTTGTCGGACTTGGAAATATGGGCGGTCCGATGGCTGAAAACCTTATCAAAAACGGACATTCGTTAACAGTTTACGACTTAAATCATGCCGCTGTGGAAAAACTGGTTGATTTAGGTGCGAAATCAGCTGATACCGCAAAATCCGCTATCACCAATGCACAAGTTGTTATTTCAATGCTACCAAACGGCTCAATTGTTAAATCACTTTATACCGGCAAAACCGGTTTGGTGAATCATTTGTCAAAAGATGTGCTGGTGATTGATAGTTCCACTATTGCTGCGGATGATGCCAGAACCGTTGCTCAGGCTTGTAAATCCAAAGGAATCAGCATGATTGATGCTCCGGTTTCCGGAGGAACTGCGGCTGCACAAGCAGGGACTCTGACGTTTATCTGTGGTGGTGAAAAAGAAGATTACGAAAAAGCGAAGCCAATTCTGCAATGCATGGGTAAAAACATCTTTCACGCTGGAAGTTCAGGAGCAGGGCAGGTCGCCAAGATTTGTAATAATATGCTTTTAGCAATTCACATGATAGGAACTTCTGAAGCTCTGAATATGGGTGTTAAACAAGGTTTGAAAGCCGATGTTTTGTCACAAATTATGAAAGCCAGTTCCGGTAATAATTGGTCATTGCAAGTTTATAATCCATTTCCTGATGTAATGCCGAATGTACCATCCAGCAATGATTATCAAGGCGGTTTTATGGTTAATCTAATGAGTAAAGACTTAGGCTTGGCTCAAGAACTTGCCAGCAAATCTCACAGCCCGATTCCTTTAGGCTCAGCCGCTGCTCAGTTGTATGAATTGCATAAATACAACGGAGCAGGGATGAAGGATTTTTCCAGTATTTTACAAATGTTACAGGATAAAAGTTAAATTCACTTCTTTAATTTTTAAAAATTATCTTTTAACTACGAGTTAATATTAATGTCATAAAAGCAATGTATTATCTGAATTATCAGAAAGAATACATTGCCATGCTGACTAGAATATTTTTGAGTAATGGAAATATCGAAACAAGAGATTGCAGAGAAAATTATTTTGTTTATATGAGCAAAAGAAAAGATATCGAAAAAAAAATAATTTCTCTTCTTAAAGATTCAACTCTTGAATACCAAATTAAAGTTGAACGATTAAAAGTTTTCTGTAATGAGTCTTTTGATTGATTATTTATACTCCACACTCACCAAATAGTAAGTTTTGATTCCACCGGGAGTTTGAACTTCAATTTCATCATCGACTTCTTTGCCAATCAGTGCTCTGGCAATAGGTGAAGAGATTGAAATTTGACCGTGGTCAATATCAGCTTCGACGTCACCAACAATTTGATATTTAACAATATTTTCGTCATCATCTTCAAGTTCAACTGTCGCACCGAAAACAACTTTATCACCAACATTTAAAGAAGAAACATCTATAATTTGAGCATTGGAAATTGTTGCTTCCAGAAATTTAATCCGAGCTTCATTTAAGCCATGCTCTTCGCGTGCCGCATGATATTCGGCATTTTCTTTTAAATCACCGTGTGCACGGGCTTCTGCTACCGCTTCAATGATTCTTGGTCTTTCAACTGTTTTTAATCTTTTTAATTCTTCCGATAATTTCTCTGCACCCTTTGCAGTTAATGGAGCTCTGCTCATCTATTTTTCCTCAATTCAGTCCTTTTCACTCAAATCATGCAATTCATCGAGTGAATAAATTTCTTTTATATTTAAATGGTTATACGCTTCCAGTGTGGCCTTTGCTCCGTATATTGTGGTCGAATAGTTAATTCGATGCTGCAAGGCTTCTCTGCGTATGGAATAAGAGTCCGAAATGGCTCTTGATCCTTCGGTTGTGTTGATGATGAAGTCTATTTCATCTGACTTTATTTTGTCAACAATATGAGGCCTGCCTTCGGCTACTTTATTCACTCTTTCGCAGTATAAACCATGTTTGCGTAGCAAATCACAAGTTCCGCCCGTTGCAACCAGTTCAAAACCCATTTGTTGCAGTTTTTCAGCTAAAGGAACAACTGATTTTTTATCAGCCTCTCTAACGCTGATAAACGCTGTTCCTTGCAATGGCATGTGAGTGGCACTGGCTTGTTTGGCACGAGCAACAGCCGCGCCAAATGTTGGACCAACGCCCATGACTTCACCTGTTGAACGCATTTCAGGACCGAGAATCGGGTCAACCCCGGGAAATTTGAGGAAAGGAAAAACCGGTTCTTTGATTGAAAAGTGCTTAAGATTCAATCGTTCTTTCACACCTTGCTGTTTTAAGCTGACTCCTGCCATGCATAACGCTGCTATTTTTGCCAAAGGCAAGCCGGATGCTTTTGAAACAAACGGAACTGTTCTTGAAGCTCTGGGATTGACTTCCAAAATGTAAATATCACTTCCCTGAATAGCAAATTGAGTATTCATCAATCCGACAACTCCTAATTCTTTTGCCATGAGTCCAGCTTGTCGTCCAAGCTCTTCCTGAACTTCTTTGGATAAAGAAAAAGGAGGAATGCAGCAAGAGGAATCACCCGAATGCACACCGGCTTGCTCAATATGCTCCATAATTCCACCAATCAAAATATCCTCACCATCACATATTAAATCAACGTCAACTTCGGTGGCATGATCAAGGAATCGATCCAATAAAACCGGCGAGTCTTTGGAAACCTTAACGGCTTCATGCATGTAGTTATTCAATTCTTTATCGTTATGAACGATTTCCATGGCACGGCCACCAAGGACAAATGATGGTCTGACAACTAATGGATACCCCACTTGTGAAGCTAGATTCAATGCTTGTTCAACACTTTTGGCAATTTGATTCGGAGGTTGTTTCAATCCTAATTTGTCTAACATGGCTTTAAACAATTCTCTGTCTTCCGCCATATCAATACATTCCGGTTGTGAACCTATAATTGGTACACCGGATTGTTTTAATTCTGTTGCAAGATTTAGCGGAGTTTGTCCGCCATATTGAACAATCACGCCCATTGGTTTTTCCAAATGAACAATTTCCATCACATCTTCATGTGTCAATGGTTCAAAATACAAACGATTGGCAGTGTCATAGTCGGTTGAAACTGTTTCAGGATTACAGTTCACCATAATCGTTTCAAATCCGGCTTCTTTTAGCGATAAAGCCGCATGAACACAGCAATAATCAAATTCAATTCCTTGCCCAATTCGATTCGGACCGCCACCAAGAATCATTATTTTTTTATTGTTTGTTGGTTCAGCTTCACAAAATTGTTCGTAAGTGGAATAAAAATAGGCGGTCGGAGAATCAAATTCAGCCGCGCAGGAATCCACACGCTTGTAAACCGGACGGATATTCATACCATGTCTGATTTTTGTTAATTCAGACTCGGAAATGCAAAGCAATTCGCTGATTTTGGAATCGGAGAATCCAAATTGTTTAAGTGTCAAAAGTTGTTCCTTTGAGAGCTGATCAAAAGGATAACCATTCAAGGCTTTTTCAATATTGATTAAATTTTCAATATGATTTAAAAACCATGGGTCAATCTTAGAAATCTGGTAAACCTGCTCAATGCTATAACCCAAGCGGAAAGCATCTCCGACGTATAAAAGTCGATCAGCAGTTGGTTCTCTGAGTTCTTTGTTTAAATCAAAACCTTCATCAATATCATCCTGATTGATGAGTGAGTCCAATCCATTCAGACCGGTTTCCATGCCTCGAAGTGCTTTTTGCAAGGATTCGCTGAAATTACGACCAATTGCCATCACTTCACCGACCGATTTCATTTGTGTTGTCAAATGATCATCAGCATTGGCAAATTTCTCAAACGCGAAGCGAGGAATCTTTGTAACGACATAATCTATACTTGGCTCAAATGAAGCCGGAGTTGCACCACCGGTGATTTCATTTTGCAATTCATCCAAAGTGTAGCCAACAGCTAGTTTTGCTGCCACTTTGGCAATTGGAAAACCGGTTGCTTTCGATGCCAGTGCTGAGGAACGTGATACACGCGGATTCATCTCAATAACAATGACTCGACCATTTTCCGGGTTGACTGAGAATTGAACATTAGAACCGCCGGTATCCACACCTATTTTGCGTAAAACAGCCAAAGAGGCGTCTCTAAGCTCTTGATACTCCTTATCTGTCAGTGTTTGCGCCGGTGCAACAGTGATTGAATCACCGGTATGAACACCCATAGGGTCGAGGTTTTCTATCGAACAAACAATGATGCAATTGTCGTTTTTGTCACGGACAACCTCCATTTCAAATTCTTTCCAACCTAACAAAGACTCTTCAAGCAGAACCTCGGTCGTTGGTGATTGCAACAAACCATTTGCGGTAATTTCCTCAAATTCCTGAAGATTGTAGGCAATTCCACCGCCGCTGCCACCCATAGTGAACGAGGGGCGAATGATTACCGGATAGCCGATTTTTTTCTGTGCCTCTCTGGCTTCTTCGATATTATGAACCAAAAATGATAAAGGTGTTCCCAGTCCAATTTCAGTCATTGCTTCCTTGAACAATTCACGATCTTCCGCCATATCAATGGCTTCGCGAGTGGCTCCAATCATTTCGACATTGAATTTTTCCAAAACACCTTGTGAAACCAAATCCAACGAACAATTTAACGCTGTCTGACCACCCATTGTTGGGAGCAGAGCATCAGGACGCTCTTGCTCAATAATTTTAGCGACTGTTTTCCAGTTGATTGGCTCGATAAAAATTTTATCCGCCGTTTCCGGATCGGTCATTATCGTTGCCGGATTTGAATTTACCAAAATAACCCGATAGCCTTCATCGCGTAAAGCCTTACAGGCTTGTGTACCGGAATAATCGAATTCACAGGCTTGTCCAATCACAATCGGACCGGCTCCCAATACCAGAATGCTTTTAATGTCGGATCTTTTAGGCATTGGCATTCTCCTGCATTTTTTCTATGAACGGCATAAATATTTTCTTGGCATCGTGAGGTCCGGGACTGGCTTCGGGATGTCCCTGGAAGCTGTAAGCAAAACAATCGGTTCGACGAATCGCCTGAACTGAGCCATCAAATAATGATTTGTGAGTGATTTGTAAGGTATCAGGAATATCATCTTCAGAAACTGCAAACCCATGATTTTGCGAGGTAATCATCACTTCCTTTGTTTGTAAATCCTGAACGGGATGATTAGCTCCATGATGCCCGAATTTCATCTTTTCAGTTTTTGCTCCGCTGGCTAATGCCAGAATCTGATGCCCCAGACAAATTCCAAATACTGGAATTTTTGTATTCAATAACGCATTGACATTCTCTATGGCATAATCACAAGCTGCAGGGTCTCCCGGACCGTTTGATAAGAAAACTCCATCCGGTTTCATATCCAGAACAGTTTGAACATCGGTATCTGCTGAAACGACATGCAGTTCACAATTCAAGGAAGAAAGAATGCGTAAAATGTTATGTTTAACACCATAATCATAACAAACCACTTTAAATTTCCTGGTATTGGACTCAGCAAATTGATTGGAGGTTAAGTCGAATTCCCCCTGTTGCCATTGATAGGGTTTGTCACAAGTCACTTTGATTGCTAAATCCAGATTATTCAAACCCTCAAACTCTTTGGCTTTTTGTAAAGCTAACTTCTCATCAATATTTTGATTCATGATGCAACCATTAAGTGCACCTTTAGTGCGCAAAATTTTTGTCAGTTCACGAGTATCCAAATTGGCAATTGCCATGATTTTGTTTTTTTGTAAGTATTCCTCAAGTGACTCCTGCATTCTCCATGAACTCGCCAGTTTGGGTAAATCTTTAATAATCAATCCTTTGACATAAGTCTTATCCGATTCATTATCAGCTGAGTTACAACCGGTATTACCGATATGCGGATAGGTGAGGGTGACGATTTGTTCACAATAGGACGGATCAGATAAGATTTCCTGATAGCCGGTCATTGCTGTGTTAAAAACGACTTCACCAACAGAAAAATTAGTATCAATATCTTGATAACCTATTGATATTCCATGAAATATTGTTCCATCTTCGAGAGCCAGAATGGCTTTTTTTTGCCCAGCGAAAAGCACAGAGTTTAAATTATCTACTTGCATAAGATCAGGAAAAAGAAATATTAAGCTGGGAGTGTATTCTAAACTAAACGTGGTTTTTAGTCTAAGTATTCTTGGATTATTTTAGCTGGTTTTAGAAATTGCAGTCATAAGCTGTACTCTTGTTAATTTTGGTGTTTAGAATACAGCTCGATAAATTTGATTAGTTCGACTTAATAAACTCTTCTAGAAGTTTTGAACTTTCGATACCTTCATTTGATGTAAAAGGCTGAAAGCTGATAAATCCGCTGGATAATGATGCAACCGAGTACGCTTTTCCGCTTTTTAACGGTTTGAATGCGAGTACCGAGGAGTCATTTGCCAGTTTATTGGCTAATTCCAGACAGTATTCTTGAATGCTTCCATCAAAATAATCGGGTACCGTTTTTAGTCCAACAACGATATTTACACCGCCTGTTTGTTGTTTAACCAAAACCAGTCTCATTTTTTTACTATCTTGTGTTGTCATATCGTTATTACCTGCAATTGTGTTAAAAGTTAAAAGTGTCAGTATTAGAGCAATTACTAATCTCATAATGTTTCTCCAGTATTGTTGATAATACTTGCTACGAAAAATTGAAGGTTTTTATGACATCGAATTTCAATTATTTAATTCTCTGGTGATAATCACTTCACCATTTTGTTCTTTTAATAGCAAATTTGTTTCACCAAGATTGATTTTTACTTGTAAGTTTTTATCCAAATTTAGTTTTTGAGGGTGAATGTTCAAATCGGGTGAGAACCACAATGTATCAGAATGATATAAAAATCGGGTTCCGTAGTAATAGTAATTTGTCAAATATTGCGATGTCAGTAAATCAGGTCTGTACTTTATACCATCTTTATCTGCAATTTCAGGGCGCATAAACACAACAAGCGGCTCAACAGAAGCAAACTCTATAATGTATGGGGCATTGATTAGCTGTTTTGTGCCTTCATCAGTTCCAACGAAAGAGCCGGATTTCGGCCATTTCTCTAAATAATTATTTTCTCTAAAAAATTTATCAATCATTCGTCCATAAGTTGAGGGATTAGGTCTCGATGTTTTGGTAACCCAACGCCAATGTGTTTGGTATCCGGTTGTGGAAAACGGAGCAGAGGTTTGTTTGGTTTCTAAGATGACTTTTGTATCGACATCACACCAAGGCAGATCTCTGTCAGTGTCTAACTGCTGTTGCCAACCATTAACAGAACAGCCACCAATGTACAGACACAATGCAAAAAATAAAATGACCAGTATAATTGTTGTATTCATAATTCACCATTAAGCTCTCTAATAGTAAATTACGAATTTAAAGCAATATTTATGACATTGAATTCAAAATTATTGGTTATTCAAAGCCGTTTTTAAAGATTAAATCAAAGTCATAGCTAAATACGGTTGGATCATTTTCACCGGTTTCTGTAGGAATGTTATTTCCGTTTGGATCGGGGTCTGTTCCACTGTCTGATAAATCACTGATGATTTGCCCATATCTTCTGCTTGAATCTCAATCTGAGATAAATAATTGCCCAAACCAAAGCCTTGATCTACAACATGGGTGATGTCAACAGTCATTCCGAACTGTGCCGTCGCCAGTCCGTTAAAAGTTGAACTCATCGCAGTAAACATATTGGCATCGGTACTGCCATCATACCCCGGGTTCAAAGTTATGGTGCCACCATTTGCTATATGAAAAGGTGGAGTGATGATAGTGTAATTGCCCATACCAAATATATCATCCAGGTTGTCTGTCAGGCTTATATTTGATAAAAGCGGATGCAGAGAAATTTTCCAGATAATAATCAAAAGTCACTTCACTGCCACTCACCGCAGCATTTTTGGCAATACCGAGATAACTTTGAAATTCATAAGTTCCTATATCAACTGTTGTATCAAATACCCTCTGTCCACCATCAAGGTCAATCGGTAAGGGCTCTGTTGTATTCCCATCAAAATCAATATCATAATCATCCAAAGGCAATAAGGAATTATTGCCGCTGTCTTTTAGAGGGCTTGCAGCCTGTAGTCTGATATTACCGCCAACTTCATCGACAAACAATGGGTCAAATCCCGGAGTCGTTGCATCAATATTGCCGGTTCCAGCAGGGTTTTCGCCTTTGATAAGGCTATTACTTGATGTCAAACTGCCAAAATATTCATCAGGAGATTCAAATCCCTCCACAAGCGTTGTATTACCCCATACAATCGAATTATTTATGCTTAAAATACCATAGAGTCCACCACCATCCAAGGCTGTTATTGACTCAGTTTCAGAACTCGATTCGATGATGTTTCCGGTTATTAGGCTGTTGTTTGAGGTTATAAAACCTACAGCGCCACCTCCTCTGGTTTCCGGGTGAGTGGTTGTAAACTGGCAATCAATTGCACCGTTGCAGGTATGTGCCGTTCGAGCTTTATTTGATTTTAATAACGAATTTGCAATGATAACTGTATTGTCACAATAAACACCTCCGCCCTCGGCAATAGAGGCCGCATTATTTGAAAATGAGGTTGCATTAGATAAATTATTAGTAATTGTACTATTAATGATGATTAAAGAGATTGCGGAGTAAACGCCACCTCCTTTGGTTCGGGCATACCCAGAGTCAGAGTCTATACCCAACCTGTTATTATCGATTACACTATTGAGAATAACGACTTCACTTTGACCATATATACCAGCTCCGTATGCAAATTTATGTCCAATGGTAGTGTTGTCAGCTAGTGTGTTATCATTAATGTTTACATGAGAAAATTTTATGTTGCCATTTGAATAGACTCCACCCCCAAATAATGTTCCACCATTATTCAATCTACCTTTAGTAATGGTTAAACCTTCAATATTCAATGTGCCAGTAGAGTGTGATGAAAAAATCACTCTGTTTTGATAGTTTCCACTGAGTATGGTTGAATAGTTATGGATATTTTGCACGCCACCACCTGTCGGATAACCTCCTTTTAGTGTCATTGGCAGTGTGATTAAAATTTCAGCACCTTCCAGATAAGTGCCTTCGGCAATATGAATTTCATCACCCGATGCTGCTGCATTGACGGCATTTTGAACACTGGTAAATGCATTTACCCAATCAGTTCCATCATTGTTGCCGCTGGCATTCAAATCGACATAAATAATAGCTCCACCTTCTATCGTATTTACCGACTTGGTAGAATTAGAATAAACTTGTTGTGTTATTATCAGGCAGATAATAACAAGAGTCGAATATATAAACTTTTTAAACATACTGAAATCCCCTTTGATATGTTTATTAAGTCAATAAAATAACTTATTTCAGAAAATATGTAAATAAATTATTTCAGAGACCTTTGCTCGATTCTATGGCTTTGATAAAACTGGCTATAAAATAGCAGATTAAGGCTTGAATTGCAGTCAATAACACGTTATTGACAAGATTTATAACACAAAAGATGCTGTTTTAGAGTCATGTTTTTCATGTCGTTGGAATCGAGTAAAGGTCTCAATAAGATATGGAAAATTTATTTATGTATAATCCTGATAAGATTTTTCTTCGGTTAAATCAGAACCGAGCAAGGCATTGACTTCTTTTTTAACGGCAGCACGTTTGTCATTTTGAAAATACACACTACGGGCAATCTGGATAAATTCATCATCAAATTCCTTTTTCATCTCCTTCATGCGAATAGCATCTTCGATATCCCAAAGGTCTTGATTGACTTTTGTCAGTTGAGATTTTAAATCGTAAAGTTGTGAATTTGACTCAACATTTTCTTGCCATGTTTGAGTCAAAATACTGAGTTCATGATTGACATTCTTAAGTTTCTCAGCATCGCTAATATGCTTGGCTTTGATTTCCAAAATAGTAATTTTATCCAGTAATTCCCCAAAAGAGACCGGTGCTGAAACAATGTTCATATTATTTTCCGACTTAAAAACCCCGAATTATACTTAAATTTAAGGTAAATTTCTTTTGATATTATGCTTTCGCAGGTTAGACTCTGTCTTTTTATATTTGTTAATGAATTCTTGATAGCCTCAGACTATAAAGTTTATTTGCATCGAATCATTCTTTTAATCCTTTCTTTTGCATTTCTTACAAGTCCAGCCAATGGTCTGACACAATGGCAAAAAATTAAGGAAAAAGGTTATATGAGCTGGATTACTCGCCCGAGCCCTTTGACATATTACAATTCACTGGATGGTATTATTGGGTTGGAGCATGACATTCTTAAAGGCTTTTGTGAAGAGAACAACATTAAATTAATCACGCTGTCAGCAAATTCCAACTATGAACTTTTCAAACGATATGATAATGAGAATATAGACATTGTTGGTGGTCATTTAAGCTTGACCAAGGAAAGATTAACAAAATATAAAGCCTCTGATGCTTATGATAAAACATCCGTTCATATCATCAGTTCTTTAAGAAAACCCAAAATTAGAGGCTTGGAGTTTTTACCTCAATACCGCGGAGTGGTACTGGAAAACTCATCCTATGCAGCTGTTGCGACTTCGTTGATTAAAAATCAGCAGGCAAATATTGAATTGTATAATGGTGAAAGTATTTATGAACTTTTACAAGATGTCATGTACGGTAAGATTGATTATACGTTGGCAGATATTGGCATTTACAATATTTTTAGAAGTTATGTCCCCAAATTAAGATTGGGCAAGAAAGTATCTAATGAACAAAGTTTGGTTTTTTATAACAAAAACACCAAAGATGATTCAATATTTATTGAACTAAACAAATATCTCAAAAAATATATTTTCCAGAACAAAGTCAATCGTTATAAGAAATTTCTGCAACAAACTCTGCCCAAAAGCAAGTCAGCTGATACCGTTCAATTTATGAAAAACTATAACGAGCGATGGCAAGAAGTCAAACCTCTTATTGATACCGTTGCTGAGAAATATGGCATCAATCCTATATTACTGGCTGCTATCAGTTATCAGGAATCACATTGGAATGCCGATGCGGTGTCTCCTACTTTAGTAAAAGGGCTGATGATGTTAACCAAAGCAGTTGCTGAAGAGCAAGGAGTTGAAAATCGCTTTGATCCATTACAAAGTCTTGAAGGTGGAGTTAAACATTTCTTAAAAATGAAAGAAACAGTTCCTGAAAGAATTTCAGAGCCGGATAAAACTTATTTTGCTTTAGCAGCTTACAATATTGGTTACGGATATTTGGAGAAAGCGAGAGTGATCACTCAATTGAACGGTAAAGATCCTGATGTTTGGGAAGATGTCAAAGAATATTTGCCGGAGTTAAACGACATGGATGGTTATAATGCCGATGGTAAAACAGCGGTTAGATATGTTGAGAACATTCGTGTTTATCAAAAATTGTTACAATGGAAACAACAAATATAGAAATGTTTATTAACTATTTATTCAATTTAGATTTAATGATAGAATCTTTTCAGTTTGACAGTGTTATAAAAAATGAGCTTTGAAATAGGACATGCCACACATACCGGAATTAAAAGAGATCACAATGAGGATACTTATGGTGTGGGTGAAAATATCTGGATGGTCGCTGATGGCATGGGAGGTCATGATCATGGTGAATTAGCCAGTGCAATGGCGCGTGATTCGATCTTACATCATTATCAATCCGGTGAAAGTCTGAAAAACTGTATAATTCACTCCAA
The DNA here is from genome assembly GCA_020442665.1 of Lysobacterales bacterium. GTDB lineage: Bacteria > Pseudomonadota > Gammaproteobacteria > Xanthomonadales > Marinicellaceae > NORP309. The sequence continues at coordinate 1,247 of JAGRJP010000181.1, read as the reverse complement.
TCAAACAATCATCGACAGCTCTTACGAAAGAGGCGGTGATTTACCAATGGGAACAACGGTCGTCATATTAACTGTTAAAGGTTCTAAATATTACGCGGCGTGGGTTGGTGACAGTCGTATTTACAAGTTAAGAAATGGTAAGTTATCTCCGGTTTCAACCGATCACTCTTATGTTCAGGAACTTGTTGATCAAAAACTAATTACGGAACAACAAGCAAGAACGCATCCTCACCGTAATGTTGTCACACAGGCATTAGGAGTGACTGATAATTCAGAAATACACATCTCATTGTCGGAAGGGGATTTGCTTTCAGGTGATAAATTTTTGCTATGCAGCGATGGATTAACAGAAGAAGTCGAGGATAGCATTATTGAGGAAATCATGTCTAAGCCGATACATCCTCAGGAAATTACCGATCATCTCATGGTTGCAGCCTTGAAAGGTGGCGGATCGGACAATATTACTGTTCTTGTAATTGAAAATAAAGATTAATCTGATTTTCTAATTTTTTGAATTTTATTCCAATCTGTTCTGGTGTTTACATTGTAAAATATTTCACTTTCTATTGAATGCTGGATTGACTTGGCATTAAGTTGTTTAAATAAATTTTGAATTGATAACTTGTCACTTTCTATTAATGATTTCATCTTTTGCCTGTTTTCAAGTGAGTTTTTGATTGTAAAAGGAAAGACTTGACCAGAAAAGTAGGAGATATCGTATTTTGCTGACATCTTCATCAATTCCAAGACCACATCAACCGTGAGTAGAGGCATGTCAACCGGAATAAAAAGTAAATAATCGGATTGAATTTCTTCCATACAAGTCAAAATACCACCTAAAGGGCCTTTATTTTTATATTTGTCGACAATACCGCTTTGACCACTAACTTGTAATTTATTGATACCTGATTTTTCAAGCAAATCTAAAGAATTTTGTAGAAATGTTTTTGAGTTGAATATCAATTCAGACTTATCTGCGCCCATGCGAATAGACTGTCCGCCGCAAAGAACTACACCACAATAATCAACATTTATAGAATTTTTCATTACTGAAATATTATAAAAGTCAGGTACGATGTTTGGGAAGTATTTTAATTTGAATTATAATTTACCTACTTATTTTTCTACTTTAAATTATGTCTCATAAACAATCTATGCCATTTAAATCATTGAATATTGTTATCCATACTGTGAGTGACACTCGCACCGAAGAAGATGATAAATCAGGTGCTGTTCTTAAGGAGCGA
>JAGRJP010000180.1 GCA_020442665.1 Lysobacterales bacterium | reverse complement strand
ACCTCCAGATAGTTCAATAAAGTGTCCAAAAGCACATTTGCCTTTTCAAACTGAAAAGTTTGAACCAACACAAATCCCAAGGTGAAAATTTTTGGGCTGAGATAGGAAAATTCATTATTTGCCAGTTGATGCTTGATTGCTTGTTGAATCATTTCCAGTGCTTTTTCACTTTGATATTGATTTTGGTACAAATCACTCAAAAAACTATATGAATTCGCTATATACCGACCCGTTCCTGTTGCTAAAGCCATTTGCAAACCTTGTTGTCCCAGCTCAATGGCCTTGTCATAATCATTGACAATCACATACGTCGCCGCCAGATTATTGATAGCAATCATTTCACCGACATTATCTCGGGCATCTTTGGCATCATTGATAATTTCTTCATACAAATCCATCGACTCTTTAATGCTTGAATGCTTTTTATAAAATGCTGCCAATACCATCTTGGCATCTATTAATTTAATTGTGTCATTGGCCTCTTTAAGAATTTCGATTGCTGAGAAAATATGTGATTTCTCTTTCTCAATGAAATCCGGCTCGTCGGTTAAATAACCGTAATTGGTCGCTAGATTCAAATGAATCTGTCCAACCCATTCAGGACGATTGGTTTCTTGATACAACTTTAGTGCTTTCAGATAATTTTCGTTACTTTCTTTGAAGTTTTGCAAGTGATATTGACTTAATCCAATTTTATTATACAAAAAAGCCAAGTCTCTTTTTGAATACTTATCGGTATCATTTTTCAGTAATTCCTGAAAATGTTTTAGCCCGCCTTCCCAATCACTTCTTAGCATTTTATTGAGTGATTCTTTATTTGCTTCACTAAAAAAGTCCTGCTTTTCCTGTGGTTTGATAAACAAGAAAGCGGTAATTGCTATCAACAACAATACGGGAGTTACGATATACCAAATTTTTCGGGGCTTTTGGCTTAGTGTTTGCAAAGTTGCTGCTAAAGAATCTTGGTCGTTATCAATAGTTTCTATTTCATACTTGATTTTATAACCACGTCCGTAAACATTTTCAATCACATCTCGTGGAATCCCTGAATCAACAAAAATCTCCCTAACCAATTGAACCTGTTTAAAAACCGAAGCATCACTGACAATCACGTCTTTCCAAACTTGACTCAATATATCATCCTTACTGACGACTGCTCCGTCACTCTGCAAGAATATCAATAAAGTATCTAATGTATTCTTTTTACACTCATACGGTTGGTTGTTTACCTCCAGCTGATCGCCATTGATTTTAAAAACCGCATCAAGTAACTTAAATTTCATTAATTTGCTTATACACTCTCATCCGAATTTTCAAATATAACTTATCATGAAGATATATACTTTGATTTTTGTTAATAAAATGCAAAAAAGAAAAACTCACCCCCAGAAAACAATAAAGATTAAGTACACTCACAGAATGTAGAAAATTTACTGTTAACAACATAGAAAGATGCTATATTGATTAAACATTCATATAAAAACTAGGGAACTCAATATGCAGCAACCAATACATCAACTTAAAATCAACACGTTATTATTGCTGCTGATTATTGCTTTAATCTCTTCCAACAGCTATGCAGGACGTTGGTTAACCACCGACTGGGTGGTTGAGTGCATTGATCCTGTCAATTGTGAACCTGCCAATGAGGTATTGGCGAGTCAATTAAAAAAAGGCAGTGTATGGCTGAAGGGTTTAGGTTTTGAAGGTCCAGCGTCTTTTAGTAACCTCGAACTGGGAGAACCTGAATTAACGCATTGGATTGCGAACATATCAGATGAAAAAGTATCGCAATTGGGCGTGGACTTCACCGGGCGTTACGATACCGATGAGGAGTTGATTTGGTTAACCAGCAATCATTACTTTAATGTAGGAGCATCGGGTTCTACACATGATGATCCATATTATAAACTGGATAATTTAAATACAGTTGTTGGTGTTCATGAACTGTTTCATGCTGTGCAAAACTCCAGTGAGTATCACTTGCCTTTTGATGAAAAACACAGATGGATACGTGAAGGTACTGCCGTTGCCGTACAGTTGGATTATGCAATAGAGGTTGAAACTGATACGGATGCATTGTACATGAGAAGGGATCATACTCGTCCTCTTGATCAACCCTTTGAATTAATGGACAATTACTTAACCGCCGGTTTTTGGATATTCGTCGGAAATCATTTGGGGGCACGTCCCCGAACAGTTTATTTACACGAAATGTTTCAGAATGAATTATTGGATAAGGACACCGGTATTGCTGGCGTGGATGATTTCCTCAAACCCCATGGAGGCATGTATAAGATATTTCCTCTATACATGGCCAAAGTACCTTTTGAAAACTCTTTTGGTGAACCCAGTCAATGGCAACTTAAATTACCACCAAACCAAAAAGAGATAAGTAAAAACTTCAATGGTTCCGTACAACAAATTGCAGCTACTGCAAGTATGCTAACAGTAGCTCATCAGTCCGAACTACCTGTTGAGGTTCGAATTGAATTTGTTGGTAATGATAGTGATTTACACCTTATTGTTGATAAAACCTTGCAACTGAATCAACAACAACCACAACGCAATGTCTTTGTTCAGCAAGTTAATGAAAACATGGAAAGCTTCGAAGTGGTTGTTGCCGAAGTAGCAAAAAATGTTAAATTGTCTAAAAATAGAGACTTTACAATGAAAGTCACACTCAGGGAATTACAGCCATTGCCGTGTGGATTTAAGGCAGAAGTAGGATCAGGTGTACCTATGGCAGGTTATCACGAAGGTCCGGCACGCATGATCGGAAACTTGATGGTATTAAGCGATCCAAAAACCGGATGGGAAGCACATGTTGAAATACCGGCAAAAACGACAGGGACTTTCAAAACTACCTTTGAGGCAGTCGCAATTAAAGTGGATCGTCCTGAGTGTCCCGGGGGTTGTGTAGAATACTGGGAGAGTGATGATGCTCAAATACAAATCACGGCAATTGACAACGATCGCAAATCCGGTTTTGTGGAGGGGAGTTTTTCAGGAATAGCATCTTGGAAAGGAGGAGGTAGTACTGGAACGGCTACGCCTTTTAGTGTCAAAGTGGATAAGTTCAGAGCTGTAAAGTATAGTGTACGAGATAAAGGCGCTTTGCAAACTTGTAATAATTATTGGAAAAACCGCTGATGAAACAATTGATGAAGATAACAGAACAAGTGTGGGAAATTTAAGTTGGCCTCAGAAATATTATGAAAATATTTCTGAGAATTTGAGGTTTCGGAGATATATCTACTACCAGTTAGTTATTTTAATCCACTTTACTCAAAACTGATTGCCAGGCGTCTAACTTCCATATTCCGTTCACCTT
>JAGRJP010000179.1 GCA_020442665.1 Lysobacterales bacterium | reverse complement strand
AAAGCATTATTATCTGATAACAAACAATCATCAACTGCGGAAATGTCAAAACTGGCAACAGATTACTTCGTAAAATCACGATTGAAATCCGATAGTTTACCTGATGTTTATTTTGAAAATACCAAAGTACACTATCGGGATGATAACCGTCATATTTGGTATCACTATGAAGAGTATGACGAAGCAGATGAAGTTCCGGCTAATGAATATAAAAACGATTCTGAAATTTTGGATATCGATAGCTTGCCACCTCGATACTATCACGAGTGGGATTATGTGTCTGAAAGTTATCGACCGGACTGGAATACCGTTTATGAGCGACTTCATCCATCAGGCGATTCCTCGGTTGTCGAAAGTTTGATGACAAAACATAGTGATTTGGCAAAGAGACTTAAACGATTGATTGAAATCATGCGACCACAGAACAAAACCCGGATTCGCTTTCAGGAAGACGGAGAAGAGTTGGATTTGGATATTGCCTTACGGTCTTTTATAGATTTGAAATCAGGTCAAGTTCCTGATTTGAGAATAAACAATAGCTACAAACAATTTAACAGAAATATCGCAGTGATGCTGTTAGTCGATTGCTCGGAATCCTTGAACAACAAAAGTGAAGAAACCGGACAAGTTCTTTTAGAGTTATCCCAAGAGGCTTTGGCAATCACAGCGTGGACAATGGATCAACTCGACGATAAATTTGCAATTGCAGGATTTAGCTCAAACACTCGCAATGAAGTCAGATATCAGCATATTAAGGGTTTCTCAGAGAATTATGATGAGATGGTAAAAGCCAGAATTTCATGCATGGAGGCCGGTTATTCAACACGAATGGGAGCTGCAATGCGACATGCGGCTCATTATTTAAAGAATCAACAAGCTGAGAAAAAACTGTTGTTAGTTTTAACTGATGGAGAGCCTGCCGATGTTGATGCTAAAAATCCGCAGACATTGATTAAAGACACCAAGAAAACTGTTGAAGAATTGCGAAATGATGGAATTTACTCTTATTGCATAACTCTTGATAAAAGAGCTGATGACTATGTTCATGAAATTTTTGAAAATCATTTTACCGTAATTGATAAGGTTGAAAGACTTCCAGAAACATTGCCTCGTGTCTTTTTAGAGCTGACAAGTTAAGGTTTTTTGTAGGAGATTTTCAAAGCAATTGTTTAATTGGCTGTATCAAATGATGATTTTAATTGTTTGTAGTTGAATTTGTTTCTGAGCTTGGTAAAATCAATCACAGGTAGAGTTGGTTTTTTGTGACGTATTTTATGGTTTTATGAATAAAATCCGTTTATTCACAATTTTTAACTAAAAAAATAAATATCATTTTCCCCGAGATGAGATAAAAGTTATGAGAATTGTATTATTAGTTTTAAGTGTTTTCTTTTTTAGTAGTGTTTTTTCGCAAGATAATGACAAGCCGTCTTGGTATCAACAGGTTCCGGAGAAAAACGATGCGCCTGATATGGATATAGACAGTGATATGGACATGGATCTTGATTTAGATTTGGGAATTGAAAGAGACAATATGACCAATCAAGACGAAGAGAACAAGAAGCAAAAAGAGGATGAACAAAAGCGTTTGGCTGAAGAGGCTGAAAAAGAAAGGCTGGCAAAAGAAGCTGAAGAAAAACGCCTTGCAGATGAGGCAGAGCAAAAAAGATTAGCGGAAGAGGCTGAAAAACAAAGATTGGCTCAAGAAGCCGAAGAAAAAAGAATTGCTGAAGAAGCTGCCCGCCAGGCAGAACTTGA
>JAGRJP010000178.1 GCA_020442665.1 Lysobacterales bacterium | reverse complement strand
CGCCGAATCAGCACCGATGCCAGCCAATATATGCTGGATTTTGAACAAGGTGAAAAAGATTCCAGCGGAATTTCAGCTCTGAAAGTCGGCTACAATCGTGTGCACGGCTATTATATTGAAATTTCCAAGCTGCATTCGGACAAAGCACCGGAACATTATATCCGCCGTCAAACCCTGAAAGCAGTGGAGCGTTACACCACACCTGAATTGAAAAAATTTGAGGATAAAGTTCTCAGCTCCAAAGAAAAATCTTTAGCATTTGAAAAAGAGCTTTATCAGGAATTATTGGAGTCATTTGCTGATGACATTGCTGACTTGCAAAAGACCGCTCAAAATATTGCAAAACTCGATGTCATTACCAATCTTGCAGAAAGGGCAAGCACTTTAGATTTTTGTCGTCCGCAATTAACTGATGATAACTGTATCGAAATTCACAAAGGGCGCCATCCGGTTGTTGAGCAAATTCAAAACACACCGTTTGAGCCAAATGATTTGAAACTCGATAAAGATACGCAAATGCTGATTATTACAGGTCCGAATATGGGTGGTAAATCGACTTATATGCGTCAAAATGCCTTGATTGTATTGATGGCAGGGATTGGCTGTTATGTTCCGGCAAAATCGGCAAAAATTGGCAAAATTGACCGGATTTTTACCCGGATTGGTGCCGGAGATGATCTCACCAAAGGTCGTTCCACCTTTATGGTGGAAATGACCGAAACTGCCAATATTTTACACAATGCCACAGAAAATTCGTTAGTTCTCATGGATGAAATCGGTCGTGGCACATCCACTTATGACGGTCTTGCTTTGGCTCAGGCATGTGCATTGCATTTGGCACAAATTAACCAGTCATTTACATTATTTGCCACTCATTATTTTGAACTGACTAAGCTGGATGAACAAATTAATAACATTGCCAACGTGCATCTGGATGCGATTGAACACAAAGATACCATTGTTTTTCTTCATTCCGTAAAAAATGGTGCGGCTTCACGCTCTTATGGATTACAAGTTGCGGCTTTGGCAGGAATCCCCTCAAAAGTTTTACAAAATGCCAAGTCCACACTCAAACAATTAGAACAAAATAATCATTCAAATGAACCCGTTCCAGTTCAAACTTCATTTTTCGATGCCATTCCTGAAGAATCTGCCGTAGAAAAAGAACTTAAACAAATCAATCCGGATGATTTAACCCCACGCCAGGCTTTGGATTTTCTGTATCAGTTAAAAAAATTATAATAAGATTCAAACAAAGTATCCAACTAATTTTTCATTTAATAACAGGCTTTCACATGCTATGCCTTTTTGAATACTTGCCTGTTTGCTTTTTGAATTTCTGAGATCCAGTCAATTCAAATTGTTTCTCAGTTCCGAAATTAATTGGTATTTCTATCAGGGCTAGCTTGCCCTGTACTTGATGCTATGCAACTAAAGAAATTTTTTTAAAGCCTTGCTGAGATAGTAATTACTCAGTAATTAATCAGTAACCAACTGATATTTGATATCATCAAGAATCATTTTTTTATAATCTCTGAAAATAACATGATGATCTCCATCCACACTTACAAGTTCAGCTGAGTTAGTGTGTTTTTGTATTTCAGAAATTGCAAATTCACCCCCGCTAAAACTGACGACATTATCAGTCTTTCCGTGATAAGCCTTCACTTTACATGAATAATCTGTATTGATATTGTCTGGCAATATATCTTTTCTTAACATGCCTGAAATCGGCATAATTAATGAATAACGATTACATTCAGTTAAAGCAGAATAATAAGCAACAACTCCACCTCCTGAGTAACCTAACAGCAAAGGTTTATGTGAAGGAGAATACTCTTGATAAACATATTCTGCAAAAGATGCTATTGTAGAACTGTATCGTTGCAGTTCGTGTTGTATATAGGGCCAGTATTTATCAGGGGCTTCAATCAGAATCACTCTGGCATGAACACCAGACCCTTCAAAAGTATGTTTATAAAAGTTTTCTACCGTATCTCCATTACCATGAAGAGCTATAACTATCGGCAAATCATCATCCGAAGAACCTGTCGGATATCTAATTTGATATTTAATTTCAGTATTGGTAACTGAGTCCGTAAATGAAGGTGTTTTCAGAAGCCACCATGCAATAACTATTAAAATAAATAAAATGATTATATTTTTTTCCATATTAAGCTCCCCAACTTGCATTAATCTTGAAATTATAACTTTTTATTATAATTGAATGATTCCTAGAAAAACAATATGGCGAATGACATGTTTTTTGATTAACAAGTCATGGAAAATCTATCATTAAGAAACAAAATAATCAGCAATCCATGACTTATGGACTAGTGTTTCAAACATTATCTTTCGGTAAAATCAGAAGTTTTAAATAACTGAGGAAACATTAATGTTAAACAGGATAAAATTGACGTTATTATTGGTACTGGTTTCAGTCTCACAATTGACGTTAGCTAAACTTCCTAAGGGAGTTGAAAAAATTACTTCGGTTGAAGGAATTACAGAATACAGACTGGATAACGGTTTGCAGGTTTTGCTATTCCCAGACCCGACACAGGAAACCATTACCGTAAATATCACTTACAAAGTTGGTTCCAAGCATGAAAACTACGGTGAAACCGGTATGGCTCACTTACTTGAGCATTTGGTTTTCAAAGGAACACCCAACCATAAAGATATTCCCAAAGAACTAACAGACCACGGTGCAGAGCCGAATGGAACAACATGGACTGACCGCACCAATTATTTTGAAACATTCACTGCAACTGATGAAAATCTAAACTGGGCTTTGGACTTGGAGTCTGACAGAATGGTGA
>JAGRJP010000177.1 GCA_020442665.1 Lysobacterales bacterium | reverse complement strand
GCTCATCAAATTCCCGAAATTGCTTCCCGATTTTTCAGTCAGTCGTTTTCATCCTATCAATGCGTTGATTTGCTCAATGATATTCTGAAAGAATGCAACGAAGTGACGGGAACTTTCGCAACGGTCTCAAAAAATCATGAATTTGTGGAACAGGCATTGCGAGATATTCATTTGCAGTTTTCCGACTTAGTGGAAACAGATACCTTGCAAAATATGCTCAGTCGCAAATCCAATGCCGAGTATTTACAACTCCTTCAACAAAGTCTTAAGGACTTGGGTGAAATTCTGAAAGCATTGGCATCTCAATCCAAAGGTCTGGAATCATGTTTTATCCGCTGTGAATCCTTGGTGGTGATGCTTGATGAAATTCTCGGAAAACTGGATGTGAATCATATCTATTGGTACGAAGTGAAACCAAAGTATTTCATTATTCACAAAACTCCATTGGATATTTCCGATCCATTAACACAATTCCGCAATGAAAATCAGGCAGCTTGGATTTTAACTTCGGCAACTTTGGCTGTAAACGAGAACTTTTCCCACTTTAAGCAGGAAACCGGTTTGATTGAAAGTGAAGAAATTTTACTGGATAGTCCTTTTGATTATCAAAGTAATGCGATTCTATACGTTCCGAAAGATTTACCGGATGCCAACGACAGACAATTTAATCGGGAAACATGCGAACATGTATTACCACTCATTGAACAAGTCTCCGGAGGCGTGTTTTTCCTTTTTACCAGTCACAAGGCTCTTAATGATGCGGCACAATTTTTTCATGAGAAACTGGATAAGCCGCTTTTTGTACAAGGTCGTGGAAGCCGTCATAAGTTGCTGGCTGAATTTGCTGATGCCGGTAACGGTGTTTTGCTGGGTGCTGCCAGTTTTTGGGAAGGAGTAGATGTTGCCGGAGATAATTTATCTTGTGTGATTATTGATAAATTACCTTTTGCTCATCCAGACAATCCTGTTTTACAGGCGAGAATCAACAAAATCACCGAAGAGGGCAAGAATTCTTTCTTTGAGTATCAACTTCCTAAAGCGATTATTACATTGAAACAAGGCATCGGGCGTTTAATTCGTAGTGAAACCGACAAAGGGATTTTGGTCATTTGTGATAAAAGAATTATCACTAAAGCTTATGGTCGCATGTTTATCAACAGTTTACCGAATATGAGCAAGACCACTGATCGACAAAAAATCGTCTCATCATTTCAACGGATTTAGCTCCATCAGAATTATTAAAAAAAGGACTGTAAAAAACTCAAAAATAAGTTTACAATTTGTAACAATTCATTTTAATATACCAAATAACACTAAATATTGGGGGTTTATCATGGACATTGCGAATTACATTTTCATTGGGGCGGCCATAATCATGGCATATTGTATGTATTTGGTCGTTTCACTCAACAAACAATTCTCTGGCGGTCTGGTTGGTAAATATTGGAAATCATTAATGTTTCTGGTGAGCATATTTACTGCCGGTTATTTAGCTTTGCCGTTTTTCAATCAGGTTCCTGAAGAAATTCTAAGACTGACTGTTGCCGGTGTTTTCCTGTTCGGTGCTTTTTATGTGGTGATTACCATTAAGCTGATAAAAAGTATCATCGAAGCATTTGCTGAATAATTTGCTTAGGAAGACTTGTGGAACTTTTGCTCAAAAGAACCGAGAAGGGTGAGGATGCCATTCATAATCGGGTTTATGATTTATCACAGGAAAAACGCTGGGTTTTGATTCTTGTAGATAGTAAAACCTATGTATCGGATATTTTCAATAAATGTTCCGATCAATGGAGTCCAATCAAGGATCTGCTTGAATTAGAACAGGATGGCTTTATCGTGAATTCAATGGGCTCAGAAGCCATTTCCTCAAGTCTGTTACTGCAACAAAAGCTGGTAGCTGAAGTTAAAAAGTTCATACCAGAAAATTATGAAAAGGCGGTGAATAAAATTCATAACAGTCAACTGGACTCAGCATCCTTAATAAAAGCTGTCAATAGTTCCTGTATGTATATCAATTTGACAATTTCACAAGATATTGCCAAACAACTCAAAAGTCGTCTGACACAGTTAATTGAAATGAATAGCTAATCTGAGCCAATCAGCTGTTCAAAAATTATATTCCAAACTAAAACAACTTCGCATTTGTCTTTATATTTGCATAACTTCCTAGCTTAGTGCTATATTAGCTAAGTTTAATATAACATTTTCTAATTTCGGATAGTGTTTTGGAACGCGGTGCATAAAGTTTTATGCAGTCAGTTAATCTAAATTTAGGGGTACATTTATGAATAGTTCTTGGGGATGGCTTAAGAGTGGAATCATTCTTGGGTTTTGTTTTTTAATTGCAGTAGCACTTGTGAAGCCGATTGGTGTTTCCACACAGTATGTTATTGCTGATTGTTTTATCTTTTGTAAGCTCAAACCGGATTTGGCACAGAAAAACACAGATGCAGAAGGAAACACAACATATTCAAGTTCAAATGCTTACTTGAATAAAAGTGATGGTAAGTATGCTAAAAGCAGTTTGAATATTGCAAATTATGGTTTTATTTTTGTGTTGGCTATGTTCGCAGGTGGTTTCTTATCTGCAAAACTAGGAGGTCCAAAAGTAGAAAAAGATGAAGGCTGGATTCCACAAACCTGGCGAGATAATCTGGGTTCTTCCTGGAATAAGCGAATGTTTGGAGCTTTTATTTCAGGTTTCTT
>JAGRJP010000176.1:210-2833 GCA_020442665.1 Lysobacterales bacterium | reverse complement strand
GAAGTCACATGCCGCCAAACCAAGTCATTTTCGGTCACCTCTTCCACTTCCGACTTGTCTCCGACGGTTGTTTGATGAGACCATTTTTCAATAATCTGCAACGGATAAGCATAATCCGGGTTGTGCATAATGCGCGAATGATAAGCATTGTGCATCCGATGCAGACATAAATAGTTGGAGCGACCCTTGAGCAGCCGGGCTTTCGGTTTGAGCTCCATAATCTCTAAAACCTTAGGTAAATCCCGATAGAAAAGTTGTTCCTGAAGGTTTTTTGTCCCGGTCGAAATAATTGTTTTTTTCTTTTTGGAAATGGACGGAACCAAGTAAGCAAATGTTTTTCCGGTTCCGGTTCCTGCCTCAGCAATGAGTGTCCCACATACATCAATAGTGTCTGAAATCTTATCAGCCAGTTGGAGTTGAACATCCCGAACTTTAAATCCGTTCAGTTTTTTGGCGAAAACTCCGTTCTCACCGAGAATGTCATAAACACTCATACTAGAAAGTTTCCGGAGCGATGACTAAGCAATCTTCCTGCTTTTTAATAGCATCTTGGTAATTTCTAACATATCCCAGCCTTTTTGCCGCAGCTGCCAAAATTCGATAGGATTTTTCACAGTGACTGCCTTTACTTGGTCCTTGTTCTGTGGATTTTTCTGCCCAAACATGAGCTTGTTTATAATCCTTTTTGTGCAAATAAATCTCAGCCAGTAATTGACTCACCTGTGGTGCTTGCTGAATTTCATTGGCTCTTTGTAGCATTTCAATGGCTTCTTCAAATTGATTGTTACCATAAAGTTCTTTAGCCTGATTATACAATTCGAGCACAGAACCGCTAAGTAATGGCATGGTTTCAATCACGGAATCCTGCTTTTTTTGAGGATTGATTTCTGCATCAATCGTCGCATCACGCACATCGGCCGGTTTATGCTCCTCGAACATCTGACAGGATGATAAGCTCATCAAAATAACAAGACTGAATGTAATTTTTTGAAGTTGATTCACGTAATTCAAGAATTGAGGTTACAACAATTCGTTATCATAAAAGCTGAGCTGGTTTTTGGCAAATGCAAATTCATAATAACGGCAAATCCAATTGTCTGCCATCATTTTCTTCGCTGAACTGAACTCCAAGACCAATCAGTCGCACCGGTCTTTTTATTCGACACCAGGCTTTCTCAACCAGTTGTTTGAATATTTCTTTGTCGGGAGCATATGCCGACATTTGTGCTGTCGTGGTTTGAAAGTTATTGAATTTGAGTTTCACATAAAGTGATTTGATTGGCAATGGTCTTTTGTTTTGGCTTTTTTCCAGTCGCTTGATAAAACTTTCAAACAGCGTTTCGACTTCATCAATACATTCTTTGAGTGTCGTCTTATCATGTAAAAAAGTGTCTTCAATGCTAAGAGACTTGCGAATGCTTTCTGAAATCACTTCGCGATGATCAATACCTCGTGCCAAATTATAAAGTTGGTAGCCAAACTTGCCAAAATGCTGATGCAATTGTTGTTGATTAAATTTTTGTAAATCAGCACAGGTTTGGATTCCGAGATTTTGCATTTTTTGATTGGTGACTTTTCCCACTCCAAATATCTTTTTTACCGGTAAATCGGCAACAAAACTATCAACATTTTCAGGTGTGATGACAAATTGTCCGTTGGGTTTATTCCAATCGCTGGCAACTTTAGCGAGAAATTTATTCGGAGCAATTCCCGCTGAAGCGTTGAGTCGGTGTTTTTGCCAAATTTTCTGACGAATTTCCGCTGCAATCAAGGTCGCACTGCCCTTGCATTGCTTGCAATCACTGACATCGAGATAAGCTTCATCCAATGATAAGGGTTGAATCAAATCGGTGTATTCATGGAAAATTTTATGAATTTCATTCGAAATTTGCCGATAAAGCGGGATATTCACGCCGACAATAATCAATTGCGGACATTTCTTAATCGCCTGACCCATCGGCATGGCAGAATGAACACCAAAAGCACGGGCTTCATAATTACAAGCTGCCACCACTCCTCGGCTTTCCGGGCGACCACCAACGGCAACCGGTTTGCCTTTGAGTTGTGGGTTTTCACGGGTTTCAACGGCTGCATAAAAACAGTCCATATCAACGTGAATGATTTTACGGATTGATGATTTGGTACTTTCCACCGGGTAAATCCCCTAACTTAAAATCACCAATTTGAGTTCTGATAAGGCGTAAAACCGGCAAACCAACATGAGCCATCATGCGCCGAACTTGTCGGTTTCGTCCTTCGTTGATTACAATTTCTACCCAACTGGTTGGAATATTTTTCCTTTGCCGAATCGGTGGATTCCGTTTCCAAACAAATGCCGGTTGTTTCAGTTGTAACTGCACTGAAACCGCTTTGGCAATTCCATCCTTGAGTTCAATTCCTTTACGCAGTAAATCCAGCGATGGCTTACGTGCAACTCCTTCAACCTGAACCAGATAAACTTTATTGACTTTTTGTTTGGGATGAGCCAGTTGATGCTTGAGTTGACCGTCATCTGTCAGCAATAACAAGCCTTCACTGTCATAATCCAGCCTGCCAATAGCATACACATCAGGTAAATCAATAAAATTTGCCAGTGTTTGTCGTTGATTTGGATCAGTAAACT
>JAGRJP010000176.1:0-193 GCA_020442665.1 Lysobacterales bacterium | reverse complement strand
GAACTTGATAAGGTTTATTAAATGCAATGAGCACCTTATTTCAGAAAATGAGCAATGAGTTCGGACTGTGGCGATTGAAAATTAACATCCTGTAACAAAATATTTCTTTCACCTTGAGTGAGCTCTCTGAATTGACCCGGACGTAAATTTTTCGGCAGAAAAACCCCACCATAACGAACTCTTTTCAAACGAT
>JAGRJP010000175.1 GCA_020442665.1 Lysobacterales bacterium | reverse complement strand
AATCCGAAAGAAAATCGAATCTCGCCTGATCGGGAGTGTGCGAAAAGCCAATGACAATATTATCACCTTTCATCTGACCGCGGTGAGCAAGAGCGTTTTCATAAGGATTCAAACCCGTAGTTGCAGATTCAGCCATTCCGGGATAACCATTATAAATTTCTGAGCCGCTGAAATTTATTGCCGGACTATTTGTCACATCATTCAGAGGGTCATCAACCAATTCATCATCACCAAGATTATCCTCATCCTGGTTGTTTACATGAGCACGACACTTTTCACCATAAACACCAACAACTGAACTATCTACAGCCGGTAGAATATGAATCGGATCAAAACCACCCACTGCCCTTCGAATCATAATATCCGAAGGACCTCCTTCAGAATATTCTCCTTGTTTATAGGCGAAAACTATACCTGTTTGCCCACTGGATAAGGCTTGAGTCAGCACCCTGACACGGCGACCATTTTCATCTGGTTTACTAATGATACAACCATTTATAGGGAAATCGGCAGTATTTGTAAATTCAGGCCATGAGTGATAACGAATATACTTTCCATCATCAATTCCGGTTGTGCTTTTTCTTTCTTCCCAAGCAATCAAGGCTCTTCGACCGATAAGACGAATATTAGCACGCGACGCTGAGGCCTTACCTGTTTCATAAATTCCAGGGCCGTGAGATGTTCTATCCGGACCATTTAACTCTCCGGTTGACTCTTGGTTCTTGGTAAATCGAACCGGAGTTGACCAGTCATTAGCAATAAAGTCAACTGTACTATTGTTGTTAGTATCTAATGCCATATAGAACAAGTCAGTTCCTCCGGTTGTTTGTGCGCCTGATGCACCGGAACCCGGACCATCCGAACCGCCGAGTTGCAATCCTAACGGATCTTCCTGCCAAACAACTGCAAAACCAGTCTTTTGAGGAATTGGAACATCTTGTTTCACATCACGAAAACCACTGGTAAGCTGTTCTGTCTTATAGAGTTCGCCCAAATTACCAACTGCATTAAACTGTTGAAGTGAAGAATTCCATTGCAATCTTGAGACCCAAAGACAGGCGTAAGGGATTGTGATGCCGTTCAACTCTAAATAAGTTATGAATCGTTGTTCACCAGGCGGTAGCGTCGGGTTAGCAGGACAATACTTACTATTCCAAGTGACAACAATGTTATTACCCGAATTAAAAACTTGTGGTTTATCTGAATCACCCGGATAACTAACAACTCTGGGATCAGATGCCAAATCAACATAGCCCTCATTAGCACTTCCGGCAGGATATAACGGAGGAGGACCACTCGGTTCAATAATACCCAAAGCCGAACTGAACATCGCTGTATTATCGAAGTTCATAGGAGAAGACCAAGTTTCCCCTTCATCAATCGAATATTGAACAACCAAATCCCAAGGCTTCCTGACCTCTCTTGATTTCACATCATAAGCATCATTCGCCATGAATTGGGACTGTCCGTAAACGCTAATTAAAGTCTTATCAGGAAGTCGTAATATTTTTACTTTATTGGTGTCATCAATCCCATTTGAAATCACCGAAGGCCCGACTTGCGGGGTCAGAGTAAATACATCTGCTAAGCTATAGCTTGTAAAACCACAAAAAGTGGATCCGCAGATGATAACAAACATTAATTTGATAATTTTTTTCATAACTGCACCTATCATTTACCGAGAATAATTACATATACCAACCATCAACCGGATATACAACTCACAACAGACAGGCTACAATCCCGGATTCTCATAACCCATCCGGTGTCCCCTTACAATCAACATAGCATGTTTCTTAGTAAAATTCTTTGATAGTTATCAACAAATTCGTGACTATTGGCTCATGAAAACAGTCTGTAAAATATGTTGTAATGTAAAAGAAGGGGTTAATTGGTTTTCATAACTTTGTGTAACAATTTTTATCCCTGTTCGTTTATCAAATATTAATACCAAAACTGAATTTCTTGTTTGGGGAAAACATTATGAAAAAGATTGTGAAAATATTTATACCGCTTTCAATTTTGGTTGGAAGCGTCTTTGCGGTTCAAGCTCTGGTTGCTTCAAAACCGCCGATTGAAAAGAAACCCAAAGAACAACGAGTGGTTTCTTTGTTTGTTGATGAAGTCAAAGCTGAAACGGTTAATCTGTCAGTTTCAACTTATGGAGAAGTCAACCCTAAAACCGAAATTGACTTAACATCTATGGTGTCCGGTCAAGTTGTCGAGATTTCAAACCAATTTGCTGAAGGTGGAATATTCACCAAAGGAGATGTTTTGATGAAAATTGATGACACCGAATATCAGGCAGCTGTCACACGCGCAAAAGCGAATGTGGCTTCCGCAAAAGTAAAAGTTGAAGAGGAAATCGCCAATTCGAAAATCAAAGAAGATCAGTGGAAAAGAAAGGGTCATGCAAATCCAAGTGATTATGCCTTAAATATTCCCCAAATAAAAGAAGCTAAAGCATTGCTTGAAGCTGCCCAAGCCGACTTAAAAAATGCAGAATTGAACTTACAAAGAACTCAAGTTAAAGCTCCTTTCGATGGAAGAGTGCTATCAGAAAGTATAGGTCTGGGGCAATATATCTCAGCGAATACCGTTCTTGGCCATATTTTTGCAACAGATGTTGTTGAAGTCAAAATGCCTTTAACAGACAGCCAGTTACAAGAGCTGAACCTTCCTATTGGTTTTGTTGCCAATATAGACAATGCTCCCAAAGTGACATTTACTGCAAAGAATAGTAAAGAATCCAGTCAATGGGATGGAAAAATTGTAAGAACTCAAGCTGCTATAGATAATCAAACACGTTTGATTTATGCCATTGCAGAAATAACAAACCCATACAATACCAACGAAACAAGCTCAATGCCAATGGCAGTTGGTTTGTATGTCGATGCCAATATCCAAAGCAAAAAAAGCCAAGACACCTTGGTCTTTCCAAGAGTTGCATTACACAATAACGAAAAAGTTTATGTTATCAATGATGATGAAGAGTTAGAAATCAGAAAAGTTGAAGTTTTATCTACATCCGCTGACCTTGTTCATGTTTCCAATGGTGTAAAAGCCGGTGAAAAAGTGGTTGTTTCAACCACTCCAACGGTTATTGATGGTATGAAAGTTAAAGCTATCAGCCGTGATGAAGAATTACAAGCACAAGCTGTTTTATCTCATTCTGAAAAACAAGGTTAACAATCATGAATAATTTAATCGCATGGTGGGCAAAAAACTCGGTTGCAGCTAACTTATTGATGGTTGGTTTGTTGATAGCCGGATTTATTGGCTTCAACAATATGGAACGCGAGATGGATCCACAAGTTCGTTTTCCGGGTTTGCAAATTGGAGTTTCATGGCCCGGAGCTTCACCACAGGAAGTTGAAGAACAAATTGTCGCAAGAATCGAAGAGTCGGTTCGTGATTTGGATGAAATTGAATGGGTTCGCTCCTCCTCAAATGAAGGTCGTGGTGAAGTTTACATTTTAGCGAATCAAAAAGCAGATTTCACACAATTTATGAATGATGTGAAAATCAGGGTGGATTCCATTACTTCATTCCCGGGTGATATTGAACAACCGGTTGTGCAACAATGGGTTAATCGCAATGAATTCATCCGAGTTGCCGTTTCCGGTGATTTGAACGAGCAAGAATTGAAAGAACTTGCTGAACAGCTTCGTCGCGAGGCTGCTAATTTACCGGCTATCAGTATCGTTCAATTATTCGGCATTCGTTCTGAAGAGGTTTCAATCGAAGTTGGTAAAGAGTCGTTAAGACGTTATAACCTGACCTTTGATGATGTTGCTAGTGCCATTAGGAAAAGTTCTATTAATCAATCAGCGGGAGCAATTCGGACAGAAGCAGGCAGTTTTCAGTTAAAAGTCAGAAATCAAGCCAATCATGAAAAAGATTTTTCGGACATTATCATTCGCCAAACCTCTGATGGGGGCACAATCAGAGTGGGTGATGTTGCAACAGTTATTGATGGTTTTGAGGATAATCCAATATTAGCAACACTGAATGGCGAACCTACTATTCTGCTTCAGGTAATGACAACTGAAACTATGGACATAGTAACGGCTTCACAATCAATAAATCAATGGATTGCTGAAAGGCAAAGCACACTGCCGAAAGGTGCCAAGTTGACTTTGTGGACCGATCAGGCAGAAGACTTTAACGGCCGAATGACAACAATCGGTAGTTCTGCTTTCATGGGATTGATTCTGGTATTGATTGTTCTGATGTTGACACTCAGACCCAAAGTGGCGTTCTGGGTGGCTTTCGGTATCGCAACAGCTTATGCCGGTGCTTTTGTATTGTTGCCGTCAGTTGGTGTTTCACTCAACATGTTATCGACTTTTGCATTCTTGCTCGTTCTCGGAATTGTGGTTGATGATGCTATTGTTGTCGGCGAAGGAATTCATAGCGAATCCGATCGAATGGGTGGAGGAATCAAAGCTGCCATTTCAGGAACTCAGATGGTTTCTAAACCGGTCATCTTCGGAGTCGTAACGACGATTATGGCATTCTTACCTTGGTTGTTTTTAAGCGGTTCAACCAGTGAATTCACCAAGCACATCACTTGGGTTGTGATTTTGGCTCTGGCTTTCTCACTGGTTGAATCATTGCTGATATTACCATCACATTTGGCGAATATGAAACCGCGTGAATCCAAATCATGGTTTACCAGATTTCAAAAATCCATAGCAAATTCCATTACATCTTTTGCACAAAATTATTATCGCAAAATCGGCAATTGGAGCCTCAAATACCGTTATGTAACAACCAGTTTATTCATTGGAATTATTATTGTTGGATTCGGACTTTTTGGCAGTAGCTGGGTGAAGAAAAGTTTTATGCCGGAAATTGAATCCGATGAACTGATTGTCAATGTAGTTTTACCTGAAGGCGCACCCTACTCTCGTGCTTTGGAGATATTGAAACAATTACAAGTTGCTGAACAAAAACTGGTCGATGAAGTCAACCAAAAATCAAATGGTGAAGATCAATTGATTGAAAACTGGTACACACGTTCACGTCGTGACAGTGTCTTGGCAATCGTTAAACTCGTACCACCTGAGAAAAGAACCTTAAGCAGTAAAGAAGCATCAATTCGTCTTCGTGAACTTTTAGGTGATGTTCCGGATGCCAAAGAAGTGAGCGTGCGTTATACACACGGAAACAACGAACCCGGTTTTGAGTTATCAGTCCGTCATCCTGATTTAGAGCTGCTAAGAGCCGCTACCGCAGAATTGGAAGAGCAATTAAGAACTTACGATACACTTTATGATATTCGTAACAATATGATTGGTGTCTCCGATGAAATCAGACTAACCATGAAACCGGGAACTACAAAACTGGGATTAACATTGGCAGATGTCAACAAACAAGTCAGACAAGCCTATTTTGGTGAAGAAGTGCAACGTATTCCTCGAAATGGACAGGATGTTAAAGTGAAAGTCAGATATCCTTTGGAGTCCAGACGTTCGATGGAAAGTCTGAAAGATTTCCATGTAAAAACATCCGACGGCAGAGAGATACCTTTATTGGCTGTAGCTAATCTGGAATTCGCACCCGGAATCAAAAGCATACAGCGTTGGAATGGAAGTCGTGCCGCCAGAGTGAGTGCCGATTTGAAAGAGAATGTTTCTGATGAAATCATGAAAG
>JAGRJP010000174.1 GCA_020442665.1 Lysobacterales bacterium | reverse complement strand
ATGGGTGATTCACACATGGGCTTGCAGGCTCGCCTCATGTCTCAAGCACTTAGAAAACTGACCGGAAACATCAAACGCACCAACTGCATGGTGATATTTATTAACCAAATTCGTATGAAGATTGGTGTTATGTTCGGAAGTCCTGAAACCACAACCGGTGGTAATGCTTTGAAATTCTACGCTTCAGTCCGTTTGGACATCAGACGTATCGGTGCAATCAAGAAAGGTGATGAAATTCTTGGTAACGATACCAGAGTGAAAGTTGTTAAAAACAAAATGGCACCTCCATTCAAACAGGTGGAATTCGAAATAGTTTACGGCGAAGGAATTTCCCGCCTCGGCGAAATCATTGATTTAGGTGTCGCTCATAACCTGATTAACAAGTCCGGTTCCTGGTATTCTTATGGTGATAACCGCATCGGACAAGGTAAGGAAAATGCCAAAATGTATTTACAGGAAAACCCTGAAATAGCCAACGAAGTTGAAGAAAAAATTCGTGAAGCTATGATGCCAAAACGCAAACAGCCCCCTCAGGAAGTTGAGCAAGAATAATTTCACAGTCAGAACCGATTTAGAGAAAGCCAGAGCTTCTGCTTTGGCTTCTCTGTCTATGCGGGAACATTCTGTCAAAGAACTAACCGACAAACTCACCAATAAGGATTATGAACCCGAAAGCATTCAAATAGTCATTAAAGAGTGTCTGGAAAACAATTATCTCAACGATGAAAGATTTGCTGAAATATATTGCCGAAGCCGGGCTCAAAAAGGTTACGGACCTTTGAAAATTTCTATGGAGTTGAAACTCAAAGGTATTACAGAAAACCAAGCCAAAAAAGCACTTCACCAAGACGAAGTAGATTTTTACCAAATTGCCAAAAAAGCCTATCTAAAAAAATATCGTGAAACCCCGATTGCTGACTTCAAAGATAAAATCAAACGCCAAAACTTTCTCTATCGCCGTGGTTTCGATTTTGATTTGATATCTCATGTAATAAATTAAATGAACTACTCCTATAGTCAATATGAAACACAAATGCTTGATAAAATCGCATCGTTGATTAATAGTAAAAAATTTGACCAAGCTAAACAGAAATTACACAAACTCGAAAAAAAATATCCGAAAAATTCTGAAATTCCTAGGTTGCTAGGTGTTATTAGCCTCAAACAGAATAAAGAACCATTAGCTGAAAAATATTTATTAAAATCCTTTAATTTGAATCAAAAATCAGTACCTGTAATCCTGAATCTTGCTTCATTATATAAGCAACAAAAAAGATACAGCAAAGCTCACGAGCTATTTAAAACAATCATTTTAGAATATCCAGATAACGAAATTGTCCAATATAATCTTGGAAATTTATATCGTGATGAGGAGAGATGGGATGAAGCAGAAAATTGCTATCTTAATGCAATTAAAACTTCACCTACACATGTTGGCTCATTAACAACTTTGGGATTTATCTGTAAAAACAAAGGTGATATTAATAAATCAATAGAGTATTTTCATCATGCATTGGCAATTCAGCCCTTTCAACCAGAAATATATTGGGCATTAGCTAATCTTAAAACCTATAAATTTTCAGAAAGTGAAAAAGATATCATCACATCTATGTTAGATGGTCGTTTTAAAAATAATATTGAATTATTATTCACAAAAGCTCACTATTTGGAGCATGATAAAAAATATAGCGAAGCCTATGAGTTTCTAAAACAAGCAAATACTCAAAAATACCAATCACTCAATCGTATAGCGTTTGACTGGAAGGGGTATGGAGAAAGAATAAAAAATGTATTCACACCTGAATTTTGTAAAAAAAATCAATCAGAATTGATTACAGATATAACTCCTGTTTTTATAGTGGGAATGCCTCGATCCGGATCAACACTTATTGAACAAATTCTATCATCGCATTCACAAATATCCGGTGCATCGGAACTTAACTACATTCCAGAGTTAGTCAAAAAATTTGGAAAACAGAATTACCCCGAGAGTTTTAAAGATTTCAACAAGTCTCAATTCCATCAAATCGGAGAATCTTATCTGGAAAATACCAAAGAACACCATGCAAACTATCGCATTTTTACAGATAAGCAACCACTTAATTTTAGTTTTGTAGGAGCAATACTTCTTTCAAACCCTTACGCAAAAGTTGTTCACTCAGTTAGAAATAAGTATGACGTGATTTTAAGTTGTTACCGGCAGCTGTTTACTCAAAAACACAACTACAGTTACAACCTTGAAGAACTATTGCTAAACTATACCTATCAAGAGAATATTATGGAATATTGGAAGTCATTATTTCCAACTCGAATAATCACAATTGAATATGAAAGAGTATTAACAAATCTAAAAGATGAAATTGTGAGCGTCTTATCTGTATTATCACTTGAATGGGAGGATGTCTGTCAGAAGTTTCATGAGACTAAAAGAAAAATTAAAACAGCGAGCGCAGCACAAGTAAAAGAGAAAATTTATACTAAATCATTCAAAAAGTATGAAAATTATAATTGTTTCATTGAAGAAATAGATAATTTAAGTAATTAAGTCTTATACATCGAAAAAAAAAATGTATAATAAAACCGAGTATTTGTTTATTTTAGTTACTGTTTAGAGGAAATATAATGAAAAAAAATAAATTAGCGAAAGCAATTGCTCCATTATTATTGTCTGTATCTATATCTGCTTCTAGTGCAGATATACAGAATCAAAGTGGGGCTACTGGAAATTCAAACTTTATTCCGTTGGGTGGAGGTTCTGTATTATGGGATCAAACCGCTAATGCTAGTGGAAATGGTGCACCTGATCAAGACTTTGAAGCGGCTTTTGATGTGTATGATTCATGGGGAGCTGATGATTTCGTAGTTAATAGTTTCGGTTGGTCTATAAGCCGTGTTAATACTGTCGGCACTCAGTCTTTAGGGGGCTCTGCAGTATCTGTGGATGTCGAGTTTCTTTCTGATGCCGGTGGTTCTCCTGGAGCTGTTATGTGTTCTTATGCAGGAGTGGTTCCTACATCTCAAACAGCTGGTTCATTCCAAATTGA
>JAGRJP010000173.1:309-11906 GCA_020442665.1 Lysobacterales bacterium | reverse complement strand
CGGTCTATCAAGTCACAAACATAGTCGAGTTTATCCGATTCCAGCACTAATAATTTACTCAATTTATAATCACCAATCCAATTTTCATAAAGATTGTGCAATCGTTTGAGATAACTCAAGGGAATATCTTGCTCCATCTTGCGACCACGAATTTTTATCCTTTTGCGAATGGTTGGAATCGAACATTTGAGATAAATCATCAAATCAGGTGGTTTAATTGATGCCATGATGCTTTCATAAAAATCCCTGTAGGTTTTCCAATCCCTTTTACTTATTTTCCGCATTTGAAAAAGGGCCGTTGCGAAAATCTCAACATCTTCAAAAATAGTTCTATCTTGAACCACGACACCTGAAGTCGAATCAACTTGTTGGTGAATTCGAAACTTATTACTGAGAAAATAAAGTTGAGAATGAAAAGCCCAACGCTTCATATCCTTGTAAAAATCAGCAAGATAAGGATTTTCATCATTGGGCTCATAAAATGGCGTTATATCGTAAGTGGACTTCAAAAACTCAACTAAAGATGTTTTACCTGCACCGATATTTCCGGCAATAGCAATGGTTTTTTTATTGTAGTTTGTCATTTTTCAAGTCCATTCGACAGGATTA
This sequence comes from Lysobacterales bacterium, assembly GCA_020442665.1. Lineage (GTDB taxonomy): Bacteria > Pseudomonadota > Gammaproteobacteria > Xanthomonadales > Marinicellaceae > NORP309. The sequence goes on along the minus strand of JAGRJP010000173.1, from coordinate 11,297 downwards.
ATTTGATAGTATTTCCTTAATTCTTCATACAACTCAGGATGTTTCTTTAGCATTTGTCGGGGTTGTTCGACAAAGTGTTCAGTGATAACTGCAAAGAACTCAGCCGGATTGGTCGCTCCATATTCATCCAGTAATGTTTGTTCTCGCTTTTGAATTTTAAATTTCAGAGTCTTGAATTCCTTACCTAAGACTGAACTCCATTGCTTAATGTTGTTGTGTTGCAATATTGGCAAACCGTCACTTGGACCATTTTCCTGATCCAATTGATGGGCAAATTCATGCATCACAACATTTTCACCATCAGCACTATTCTTTCCTCCTTGCGAAGAATGTTGCCAGGAAAGCACAATCGGACCTCGATGCCACGATTCACCAAGTCTTCCACGATGAAGTTCACCATCATGATTTTTATGGGTAAAAACGGTCGGATAAACCAGAATATTTGTTAAATGCGGATAATAATTAGTTTTTCGATTGAGCAATAATAAACAAGCCTGTGCAGCAATAGTGATACGAATCGTGTCATTGATTTCGATTCCCTGATAGCCAACAAAGTTCTTTTCATCCAAAAAAATATTGATATGACCGTGTAACTGTTTTTTTAAGTCATCCGGAAGGTGTTGATATAATTTGAAATGATTGGTTAAAATCTGCTTCCATTCTTGTGGAAAATCATTTCTATAAAGTTTTCTTCGCTTGCTTTCCTTAAGCCATTTTCTGAAAAAATAAACAGCTAAGGGAATCCCAATAACTATCAGCCAATAATAAATTGCAGTCGAGTCCATTTGTTTTCAGAGTTTAACTATGGGCCGCCGTCAAAACCATTTTCAAAAATAATTTCACTACCCAAACTTTGAATGCACGAAGGGAAATTACTGGCGATTCGACCACTAATCAAACCAATAACTGTTGGGTGAAAAATCTCATTACTGGTTCCACAACCGGCACCATTTGGGGCACCAAAATGGCAATAGCTCATTATAGTTCCACGGTTATTTCCTGAAAAAGTCGGACAACTAACTGCACCTGCATAACAACCTCCTTCGCCGTTGTAACACTGATCAACTTCAGGCGTGTAACAATGTGTATGTGGTGATCCAAAATTATGTCCTAATTCATGAGCGACAAACTGAGAAACAAAGCCGACTGAAGCACTGGTTCCTATACGATTCATGCTATAACTCCCAAAGGTCTCTGTGCCACCATTCTGCAACGCTCCTTTATTACAATATTGATTCAACCATGCAACTCCTGAGAAAGATAAACTACCAATATTCTGGCTACTCAGCATCAATGCGAACTCTCTGTCAATATTAGGATAATTAACACGCCAATATTCACCAAAATCATTCAAATAGTTAAAAATACTGGATTCAGTTGGATATGGGTCTGTCGTCGTTCTCAAAAAAGTTGTACCAATCAATAATCGGGTCGCAAAATCTCTTTCATAAAAGACATTCATGTTCACAAATAGCTGAATAATAAAGTTCATAGCTGTGGTTGTATTATTGCCTTTTCCTGCCATCCATTCATTATCAGTATCCACAGCAACGACCGCCTCATAATTAACTGTCCCTTTGGTAAAGCTAATTGCCTTTGATTTTAATGCTGTATTTAAATCTTCAAGAGGATTTCCGGGTTGTTGTTCCATTTTCATATCACATTGTTTCACAACATTGGTATCTTGATTTGGTTCTAAAGGCAATTTGAATGTCATTCCTGTGTGAATGTTACCTTCTATTTCAACACTCACGCCACCATTGTTGTAAAATCCGCCAAGTTCTCCGGTTGATTGATTCACCAACAAACCAACTCCATCTTCAACTGATGAAAATGCCATAACTTCAGGTTTTTCTAATTCTTTTTGACCTTTACTATTTAACAGATAAATTTTACTATTCGGAGCAAAAACATTATATCTATTTAATTTCAAAGGCTTAGAAACTTTTTCTTGAGTTTCAGAATTATTAATAACTTCAAATGGAAAGTTTGAGACTTCCAAAGATTGATTTGATTTCAGGTTCAATAAAGCATTCACTTCACTTTTGCCAATTCTCCAAACAGAAGAACTTAGCTTCACCGTTGATGGTTGTGAAGCCGTTGTGTTTGCATAAAAAGTACTCTGCACATTTTTATCGTTTTTTTCTGGAAGTTGGGCAAAGGCATCTGTACTAGAAAAGATGATGGAAAAAATTAAAATTCTGAAGACAACATTCATAATTATTCCTCCGGTGATAGAATAAACTGGAACTCTCCCATTCTAGCACAACGAAAAGATTTAAGTAAGTTTCAAAAATCGGTGTTAATTCACATATTTACCAAAAACTTTATTTTTAACAGTTAAGTAATAAACCACAGGAACAATCAATAGCGTTAAAATCATTACTGAAAACATTCCGCCGACCATTGGTGCGGCAATCCGGCTCATGATTTCTGCTCCTGTACCTGATGCGGATAATGCCGGCATCAGACCAATAATAATTGATAATGATGTCATCAAAACAGCTCTGACTCTCATGGATGCTCCTGAAATAATAGCATCTTTGAGATTGTTTCCTTCAATAATCTCATCAGTAGTTTTTGATACTGCGGACTTTTCAACCGCTTGTTTTAAGTAAGATAGCATAATAACACCGATTTCCACCGAAACACCGGCAAGTGCAATAAATCCTACTACAGTTGCGACTGAAAAATTAAACCCCAGATAGCTCATAATCCATATCCCTCCAACCATTGACATTGGAATAGTCGCCAGAACCAATATCACATCGGTTATATTTCTGAAATTGATATACAGCAATAAAATGATGATGGCAAAAGTTAACGGTACAATGTAACCCAGTTTTTCTTTGGCTCTTTGCATGTATTCGTACTGTCCTGACCAAGAAATTGAATAACCAACCGGTAAGTTCAGTTCTTTATTAACAATTTCTCTGGCATTTTCAACGTATTTTTGTAAATCAGCAACTTCAGTACTGATAAGTATCCAGCCATTCACCCGGGCATTTTCAGATTTAATCATTCCCGGACCATCTTCGATGTAAATATCAGCAACTTCACCGAGTGTGATAACTTGCCCCATTTGGTTGACAAAGGTTAAGTTTCTTAGTTTCTCAGGAGAGTCACGGTAATCCTGTGGATAACGCATATTAATTGGATAACGTTCTAAACCTTCGATAATTTGTGAAACATTCATTCCACCAACTGATGATGAAATCATTTGTTGAATATCTTTTACGGACATTCCGTAACGAGCTATTTTTTCACGATTGATGTCAACTTTCAGATAGCGGCCACCCGCCGTTCTTTCCGAATAGACTGAATCTGTTCCCTCAATATTGTTCAGAATTTCTTCAAGCTGCTTACCAATTTTTTCAATTACAAATATATCATTTCCCGAAATTTTGACACCCACTGGTGTTTTAAGCCCTGTTGAAAGCATATCGATCCGTGTTTTAATCGGTTCAACCCATGCATTAGTCACCCCGGGGATTTTAACAATACTATCCAACTCTTTTTTCAAGTCGTCTTTAGTCATACCTTCCCGCCATTGTGATTTTGGTTTGAGTTGAATAAATGTTTCAATCATGGTTAAAGGTGCCGGATCAGTTGCAGTATTAGCTCTTCCAACTTTACCAAACACATTTTCCACTTCAGGAATAGTCTTTATCAATTTATCCGTTTGCTGAAGCAACTCTCTGGCTTTACCAATTGAAATTCCCGGATAAGTTGAAGGCATATACATCAAGTCGCCTTCATCAAGTGTCGGAATAAACTCTGAACCAATATTCTTCACCTGCGAAAATCCGACGAAACATAATATCAAAACAGCTAAAATAGTTGTTTTGGGGAATTTCAATAAAGCATTTAATGTTGGGACATATAGAAAATTAAAAAAACGATTGAGCGGATTTTTATGCTCTGAAATAATTTTCCCACGAACACAATATCCCATCAACACAGGAACCAAAGTGATTGCCAGTATTGCCGAAGCTGCCATTGCATAGGTTTTGGTGAATGCAAGTGGAGCAAACATTTTGCCTTCCTGAGCTTCTAAAGTAAAAACCGGAACAAAACTGACAGTGATAATAAGTAAACTGAAAAATAATGCCGGACCAACTTCAGAAGCCGATCGAATCACAATCTGCCAGCGATTTTGTTTGGTTACATTTTCTTTTTCCATGTGCTTGTGCATGTTTTCAACCAAAACCACAGCACCATCAACCATCGCTCCGATAGCAATAGCAATCCCTCCCAAAGACATGATATTGGCATTGATTCCTTGAAAATACATCACAATAAAAGAAACCAGAATACCAATTGGTAAAGAAATAACTGCAACTAATGACGATCTGAAATGAAATAAAAAAATGATACAAATCAAGGTTACTATGATAAATTCTTCAACCAATTTCTCTTTTAAATTATTGACAGAATGACTAATCAATTGGCTGCGGTCATAAACAGTAATTACCTCAACACCATCAGGTAAACCTTTTTTCAGTGTTTCTAATTTTTCTTTAACGAGATTGATGGTTTTTTGTGCATTTTCCCCATAGCGCATAACTATAATTCCACCAACGGCTTCTCCCTCGCCATTGAGTTCTGAGACTCCTCTTCGCATCTGCGGACCAATAGTCACTTCTGCAACATTTTCAAGAAATACAGGTTCTCCGTTTTCTGAGGTTGATATATTGATTTTTTTGATATCTTCCAAATTTCGCAGATATCCGCCAACACTAATCATGTATTCAGCTTCAGACATTTCGATTACAGATGCTCCAATTTCGCTGTTATTTTGTTCAATTGACATTGAAATATGCTGAAGCGGTATATTGTAAGCAATCAATTTATCCGGATTGATTTTGATTTGATATTGTTTGACCATTCCTCCGACTGTAGCAACTTCAGAAACACCTTTGACGTTTTGCAGTTCAAATTTTAAAAACCAATTTTGCAAACTGGTTAAATCGGCAATATCATGTTTACCGCTTTTGTCGATTAACGAATAAATATAAACCCAACCCACACCAGTCGCATCAGGTCCAAGTTCGGGTTTAGCATTTTCTGGAAGTTGTGAAGATATTTGACTTAAATACTCTAAAACCCGGCTTCTCGCCCAGTAAATATCGGTATAATCATCAAAGATCACATAAACATAGGAAGTTCCAAAAAATGAATATCCACGAACAGTGCTGGCTCCGGGAACAGACAACATTGCCGTTGTGATTGGGTAAGTGACCTGGTCTTCGACCACTCTCGGAGATTGCCCGCTAAAATCTGTTTTGATGATAACCTGAACGTCTGACAAATCCGGAATGGCATCGACCGGAGTATTTTTGACAACAACCACTCCTGAAAATAGCAAGACGAGAGCTAGCATAATTACCAGAAAACGATTTTCAACTGACCATTGAATTATTTTTTCAATCATAATCAACTCCTGCCGTTTTTATAGTTTCGTCATTTGAGTGATAATGAATTCACCCTTGTAGATTCGAAATGTGAATAAAACTTCATCACCTTTTCGAAATCTTTCATACGAAACACGATCATCCACGTTGAAGTCTAAAGTTGCTGCCGGACGTTTCCATTCTGGTATGGCCTCACGAGTGATATTGATCATATTTGTATCTGAGTTTATAGAGTTGATTACACCTTTGACTGTTGCTTCAGGTAAATCTTTTTCATCCAGCATTTTGTGGTACATTCTCATAAAATCTGATGTTTTTGAAGATTCAGAATCCAACAAAAACTGAGCGGATGTGACGACTCTTTCACCATCTTTTAAACCCGATAATATTTGTGTAAACTCACTATCAGATTCCCCAATAACAACATTGGCTGATTTATATTTCCCATTTCCAAAAGCCAGCACAACTCTGTTGGACTGCCCGGTTCTGATAATTGACTGATTGCTAATTGTTAGCATTTCCTTATCATCTAAATAGTCAAAATACACTTTGGCATACATATTTGGTTTAAGTAATTGAGATTCATTATTCAATAACAATCTCACTCTCACCAGTCTTGTTTTCTCATCAATTTGTGGATAAATATAATCAACTGTTGAAGTGTACCTTTCTTCCATAGATTCAAATTTGATTTCTGCAGCCATACCTACTGATAGCTTATGCAAATTTGTTTGTAATACTGAAGCCTCAATCCAAACTCGGTCAAGATTTGCGATGGAAAGAATCGTCATCTCAGGTTTAACGAAGTATCCTTCTCTGATTTCCAAGTTCTCTATAATTCCATCATGTTGCGATTGGAACAAAACAGTTCTTTGAACTTTATTCTGTTTGATAATTTGATTGATAACTTGTAGCGGAATCTGCATGGATTCCAGCTTTTTGATTGTAGAGTTAATAAAGTTTTTATTGTTTTGTTTGACTGCCAATAACAATTCTTCCTGAGCATTGACAAACTCCGGAGCATAGATTTCATAAAGGGGCTGACCTTTTGCAATGTTTTCACCAGTCGATTTGACATATAATTTTTCAACCCAACCAGATATCTTTGAGTGAACATGCGTCAGTTCATTCTCATTAAATCTCACATAGGCGACAGCTGAAAATGATTGATTGAGTCTCCTTTTGGTGACTTTTTCTGTTTTGACTCCGAGATTATTTTCCACATCCGGTGAAATTTTTACAGTTCCAGGATTTTCTTCTTCTGTTTGTTCGTTATCACCATAAAATGGCACCAAATCCATTCCCATTGGCGACTTTCCGGGTTTATCTCGGCGATAATTCGGGTCCATCGGAGCGACCCAGTATAATGGTTTCTTTTCATCCTTTGGCTCCTGACTGTCCCCAGTTAAAATTGTTTTGGAGTTTAATAAAAAATACATTGCAGTCGCTGTTAGGATTGCACCAATAATAAAACCTGCTAAAACTTTCTTCACTTCTTTCTCCCGAAATAATGAATCCGCAAAATATGATGACGGAATAACTTAAATTAAAAACACTAGAAATGCGTCTGCACACAAATTCAAGACGCAACTTGGTTGTATTAAGCAGAAATGGGTGGTTTATAAATTGAAGTTGGAAGTGATTTTTGGATGAAATAAGACTGAGAAATCAACTCAATATTTGAAGCATCTAACCTAAAGGAAATTTCACCGAGATTGACAAAAACTTTTGATAAACAAATTCCTTTTTCGCATTGGCAATTGGTTTTACAACAATCAACCTTTTCAGTTGGCTCCATTTCAACCATCATTTTCATGCCATGATGATTGGCATGTGCTGAGCTTTTTGTGTGCGAATTTTGGTTTGAGGAATGCTGTTTACAGTCCGAACCACACGCATATAACAACCCTGCTAACGACTGTGATACAAATGCCATCAGAACCAAGAATGTGATAATGTTGTGAATTCGAACTTTCAAAATAATTTCCTAAGTGTGCTCCTATGATAGCATTTCTTCAACAAAGTTCAATCATCTTTGGTTTAGGTTCTAATTTCTTTTCAACAAAGGATTGATTGATTTTGCTTTTTCAAAGGCTTCATCTGCGTCTTTTTGAGTAAAAGGTATATCTACTTTTTTTCTTAATGCAAAGTCGATAATTTTTGTTTTTTGAAGATACCCATAGGAATAGTCAGTGTTTATTTCAACAGCTTTATCAGCCATTTTAAGACCTTTCAGCAAAAGTTTTTTTGCATCAATTTTATTACCAGAAGCTTGTGCTGCTAAAAGACATATTTCTGCATAATCACTATAAATATCAATCGCAGATGGATCCAGTTCAACACCACGTTCAAACATTTCAATGGATAATGTAAAATCTGGTGATTCATTAAGTACCTTTTCTTTTATAACCTCTTTGTATCCACGGATATAACCCTCTAATGCAACAAAGTCGCCAATATCTTTCATCAATTCATTGGCTTTATTAACGCTTTTCAGTGATAGATTGATGTATTTGAGACTATCTTCTGCTTCGGTATTTTGTGCCATTAACAAATAACTCTCAGCTAAAACAGCTCGACTGATAGGTTCGTTTTCGTTAATTTTTTGAATTTCAAATAATATCTCCACAACAGTTTCAAATAAACTTTGAAAATCGAGATTTCTCAAAATCTGATTGCGTATTTGATTATTATAAAGATTACTATTATTCACCATCAAATATAACTTTGAGTAATCGTTAGTATCATCGAGTGATAAGGCTTTATCATAATATTCAACTGCAGAATTAAAACTATCAGTGGTATCAACTCCTATATTCAGTTGATGTCTCATTCTGATATCCAGAGAAGTTACCAACGTGTTGTAAACGAAAACATTGTTATAATCACTCAGTTTAAGAGTTTGTTCACTGGCTTTAATACTGTTTTCAATTTCGGATTCAGGATCGCCACCCCAATTTATTTTTGCTTTTGCAGAAAAATTATATATCTCTGCACGATTGTTGTAGTTAATGAATGACGGTTCTAGATCTATCGCTTTTTGATTAAACATCAATGCTTTTAGCAATAAGTCACCATTTCGTATGCCTTTATTCATCTGATCGACGAAATAATAATAGTTTAACTTTGCTAATCTTGTGTATATCGTTGATTTTAAATCCGAAACCACCAAGGCTTCATTACATGATTTACTAGCTTCATTATAATTATCGGAAACATCACCACCGGTTCTTTGTACTTTATCAAGCAACAAAATGACCTGCATGGAACAATATCCTGTGTAAGCCGGTGCATAACTTCTGCCTCTGATTTGAGCATCTTTGAATGCAGAAAGTGACTGAATTCGATAATCATTAGCTATATCATATCGTCCCTCGTATATATGTGTCTGGCCGATTGTGTAAAGAAATGAGGCTTTTAACATATAGGCTTCAAAAAGCCAGTCTTTTTCAGTAATGATTTTATCCAAAATTTGGATAGCTTCTTCGGTTTTGTTTTCTGACCATAAAATGAGGGCTTTAGTGATGTTTGGTGTCTCTTGGTGTGTTTGAGAAGCAAGCTGATAGTAAGTAACAGCAGGCTGTAGATATTGCTTCTCCAACTCCTGAATTTTTTTATTATCACGTCTGATTACATAGCCATTCTTGCTAAGAAAATCATTCAATTCATCGTAATAGACAAGACTGTTTGTATGAGCCAGACTATAAGCCAAATCTTCGCTATTTAAGCCGGCATCCCAAGCTTTTTGCAAATATGCCAATCCATCAGCATGATTATCAGTGGCAATAAGTAGCATTCCAAGATACATATCTTTTTCAGCATTATTTAAAGCATTTGAATCAATTATTTTCTCTTGGAGATGTAACTTTTGGATTTTTATTTTTTCCTTATTTTTACTGGAGTCATGTAAAGGTAAGGCATAAATATTTCTTAATCCGACTTTCAATTCATCAGTTTCATTTTGAATTTCAGCAATGAAATCATTTTTTTTCGTAATCTTTTGATTTTCAACCTGCTTCCAAATCAAAAAAGCAACTAAGGCAATAATTACAAATGTTGCAGTTGAAACGATAATTTTTGTCTTTTTAGAAGATTGCTTGTGTTTGATTTTTTTGAGTTTTCGACTCACTTCTTCAGCATCAGGACGCTCTTCGGGTTTAATTGATGTCATTTCAGCAATCAAACTCTGATAAGATTTGGGGATATTGATTGTATTTATTTTTCTGGCATCAATGATTTGTCTTTTAAGATTCTCTGTATCATCGAGAACATAGGTATTCAAACCGGTAAGAAGCTCTTGCATAATAATACCGAATGAATAAATATCACTGGCAGTTGTTACCTTTTTACCGGATGCCTGCTCCGGACTCATATAAATTAATGTACCCATCATTGAACCAGCCTGAGTCTGAAGAACATTTTCAGAATCAGTACTCGTTTTGTTGATCATTTCAGGTGTTGTTATTATTTCCGACTTTGCAATACCAAAATCTAAAACTTTAACTAAACCATCTCTGGTTAACATGATGTTATCCGGTTTTAAATCTCTGTGAATAATTCCTTGCGAGTGTGCTGCCTGCAAAGCAGACGCAATCTGTATAAATATATCCAGTTGGTTTTCGGATTTATCAACAATTTGATTCAGCGTTTCCCCCTCAATCAACTCTAAAACAAGAATATCACTCTGTTCTTCATCAATGATATCAAATATTTGGCAGATAGAAGGATGATTGATTTTTGATAAAATTTGAGCCTCTTGTTGAAAGCGCAGTTGAGTTGACTTGCTCTTTAAAAACTCGTTTCTCATGGTTTTTAAAGCCACATTGCGATTAAGCTTCTCGTCATAGGCAAGATAGACACATCCCATGCCTCCTTTTGCTAACATTTTAATGATAGTAAATTGCCTTATTTTGTCACCAACTGAGAACTCCATATTTTCAGGGGCATGTAAAACTTCACTCCCTGCTGAGGTATTTAAAACAAAATCGGTGATGCGCGTTTCATCGGCGAGGATGAACTCCAATTTGTTTTTGATGTCTTTATCGGTAATGTTATCAAGAAATTGCGTGCGATGAGCCGTATCAAGCATAAGTGCTTGTTTGACTAAATTTTGCAGTTCATCGTTTTTCATTTCTTCGAATAGAGATAATCATGATTATAAGGTGTTTAATTTTACAGAGTAAAAGAATGAGTTACAATGAATTCATGAGATTGGCAAAAATGACAAGGATAGATTTGAAAAGTCGATTGAAAAAATTTAGTAACAGACTTGACAAAACTACAAGTAAACACCAAATTAAGCGTATATTGTAATTTAGTTAAACCGATGTCAAAAAAAGATTTATCCTGGGACAGCCAATCACTGGTTTTTCCGGAAAATGAAGAACAACTCAAAGAGCCTTCCATGTATAAGGTTCTGATAATAAATGATGATTACACACCGATGGATTTTGTTGTCGATGTGCTCATCAGGTTTTTTCGCATGGGTGAAGAACAAGCCACGCAAGTGATGATGAATGTTCATACGCGTGGCAAAGGTGTTTGCGGTGTATTTACTCATGAAATTGCCGAAAC
>JAGRJP010000173.1:0-197 GCA_020442665.1 Lysobacterales bacterium | reverse complement strand
GTTTTCCAAAAAGCGTTAAAAGAACGCCATGAGTTCATTACTACTGAGCATTTGATGCTGGGCTTATTGGAAAATCAGCATGTACAAACCGTTCTGACAAATATTGACTGCGATATGGAATTGCTGAAAACCGAGTTACAGCAACATATTGATAATTTTGTACCTGTCCTCCCTGAAAACTCTGAAGAAAAGCCAAT
>JAGRJP010000015.1:5766-16372 GCA_020442665.1 Lysobacterales bacterium | reverse complement strand
TTATTTAAAAATCTTAGAAACAACACCAGCACCTACTGTGCGACCACCTTCACGAATCGCAAAACGCAATCCTTCATCCATCGCAATAGGATTAATTAATGTAATACGCATCTTGATATTATCGCCAGGCATTACCATCTCAACTCCTTCCGGTAATTCAACTGCACCTGTAATGTCAGTTGTACGGAAGTAAAACTGTGGTCTGTATCCTTTAAAGAATGGAGTATGACGTCCACCTTCATCTTTTGACAATACATAAACTTCAGCTTCAAACTCAGTGTGTGGTGTAATTTTTCCAGGATGTGATAATACTTGACCACGTTCAACTTCATCACGTTTTGTACCACGCAACAATACACCTACGTTATCACCGGCACGACCTTCGTCAAGAAGTTTACGGAACATCTCAACACCGGTACATACTGTTTTTCTGGTGTCTCTGATTCCAACAATCTCTAACTCTTCACCAACTTTAACGATTCCACGCTCAACACGACCGGTAACAACTGTTCCACGACCTGAGATTGAGAATACGTCTTCGATTGGCAACAAGAATGGTTGATCAACATCACGCTCCGGCTCTGGGAAATAAGAATCCATAGCATCCAAAAGTGCTTCAATTGAAGGAACACCAATCGGGCTCATGTCACCTTCAAGTGCTTTCAATGCAGAACCTTTAACCATTGGAGTGTCATCACCAGGAAAGTCATAATCACTTAGCAATTCACGAATTTCCATTTCAACAAGTTCCAACAACTCTTCGTCATCAACTTGGTCACATTTATTCATGTAAACAAGAATATAAGGTACACCAACCTGGCGACCCAACAAGATGTGTTCACGAGTTTGTGGCATCGGACCATCTGCTGCTGATACTACCAATATCGCGCCGTCCATTTGTGCCGCACCTGTAATCATGTTTTTAACATAGTCAGCATGGCCCGGACAGTCAACGTGTGCATAGTGACGACCTTCTGTTTCGTACTCTACGTGAGCTGTTGCGATCGTAATACCACGCTCTCTTTCTTCCGGCGCATTATCAATTTGATCGTAATCTTTAAATGTGCCACCAATCTTCTCAGCTGAAACCTTGGTTAAAGCTGCCGTTAAAGTTGTTTTACCATGATCAACGTGACCAATCGTTCCCACATTAACATGCGGCTTATTGCGTTCAAATTTTTCTTTAGACATTTTCTTTCTCTATTGCTAAATTATAGTTGTACCAAATCTTTCATAACACTATCAGCAGCAGGCTGATAGTGATCAAATTCCATCGAATAGGCTGCTCTACCTTGTGTAGCAGACCTTAATGCTGTTGCATAACCAAACATCTCTGATAACGGTATAAAACAGCGAATAATTTTTCCGGAAACAGAATCATCCATTCCTTCTAAGTTTCCTCTGCGACGACTCACATCACCCACAACATCTCCCATATATTCTTCGGGAGTGACAATTTCAACTTTCATAACAGGCTCTAAAAGAGTCGGCTTAGCTTCCAATGCACCGTTTCTAAATGCCATAGCACCTGCTATTTTAAAAGCCATTTCACTCGAATCCACATCATGAAACGACCCGTCATACAAAGTGACTCTACAGTCAACAACAGGATATCCTGCAAGCACACCATTTTCCATTTGCTCACGAACACCTTTATTTACTGATGGAATAAATTCCTTAGGAATCACACCACCTTTAATTTCATCAACAAACTCAAAACCTTCTCCTTGTTTTAATGGTTCAATGCGAATTTTGACATGCGCATATTGTCCTTTTCCACCTGACTGTTTGACAAATTTCATTTCTTGTTCAACAGTTTTAGTAATTGTTTCCCGGTATGCCACCTGAGGATTACCAACATTTGCATTGACTTTAAATTCCCTTCTCATCCTATCAACAATAATATCAAGGTGAAGTTCACCCATTCCAGATATAATCGTTTGACCGGACTCATCATCTGTACTGACTCTGAAAGAAGGATCCTCCTGAGCCAATCGAGACAATGCCATTGCAATTTTTTCTTGGTCGGCTGTTGTTTTAGGCTCAACCGCAACTGAAATCACCGGTTCTGGAAATTGCATTTTTTCCAGAATAATTGGCGCGTTTATCGCACACAATGTATCTCCGGTTGTTACATCCTTCATACCAACAACTGCCGCAATATCACCCGCTCTCACCTCTTTGATTTCTTCACGAGAGTTCGAATGCATTTGCAACAAACGACCTATTCTTTCTTTAGCATTTTTCACTGGATTGAAAACCATATCACCGGTTTTCACAATTCCTGAATAAACTCTTAAAAAAGACAACGAACCAACAAACTGATCTGTTGCGATTTTAAAAACCAATGCTGAAAATGGCTCATCATCAAAAGCATGTCTTTCAACTACATCCTCAGAATCTTCACCTACAACTCCTTTTATAGCCGGCACATCCAATGGAGATGGCAACAATTCAACAACCTTGTCCAAAACCGATTGCACACCTTTGTTTTTAAAGGCCGTTCCACACAAACAACAAACAATCTCGTTATTTATCGTTCTTTTCCTTAAACCTCTGATAATTTCATCAACTGACAACTCACCTTGCTCTAAATACTTATCCATCAAGTATTCATCTGCCTCGGCCGCTGATTCAACAACAAACTCTCTTGCCAATTCAGCATCTGACAACATTTCAGTCGGAATTTCTTTCTCCTCAAAAGCAACACCCATGTCGTCTTCGTTCCAATAAACCGCCTTCATCTTAAGCAAGTCTATTACCCCTTTAAAGTTTTCTTCCGCACCAATCGGCATTTGTAAAGGAACAGCATTTGCACCTAAACGATTTCTTACATTGTCAACAACCCTATCAAAATCTGCGCCAACACGGTCCATTTTATTGATGAAAGCCAACCTAGGAACATGATACCTATCCGCCTGCCTCCAAACTGTTTCCGACTGAGGCTCAACACCTCCTACCGCACAAAAAACAGCTACAGCCGCATCAAGAACTCTTAACGATCTTTCAACCTCAATCGTAAAGTCTACATGGCCCGGTGTATCAATAATATTTATTCTATGACTTTCAAAACTACCGTCCATACCACTCCAGAAACAAGTTGTTGCAGCAGAGGTAATGGTAATACCTCTCTCTTGCTCTTGCTCCATCCAATCCATCGTAGCATTTCCATCATGAACCTCACCGATTTTGTGAGATACTCCTGTATAATATAAAATACGCTCCGTCGTGGTCGTTTTCCCTGCGTCAATATGAGCCATAATCCCAATATTTCGATACCTTTCGATAGGAGTTGCTCTCGCCATGACCTTATTCCAGTTTTATTTTTTATATAATTAGCTTACTACCATCTGTAGTGAGCAAAAGCTCTGTTCGCTTCAGCCATCTTGTGAGTGTCCTCACGTTTTTTCATTGCTGCTCCACGATCATGTAAGGCATCAGAAAGCTCTGCTGCTAATTTTGCAGGCATGCTGTCTTCTCCACGTTTTCTTGCAGCCTCAATCACCCAACGCATAGCCAGCGCCATTTGTCTTTTTGGGCGAACTTCCATAGGAACCTGATAAGTTGCACCACCAACACGACGTGATTTAACTTCTACCAAAGGCTTAACTTTTGATAATGCCGCTTCACACAATTCTACAGCATCGCCTTTTTCTTTTTCGACGATCCCATCCAAAGCGCCATAAACAATTTTCTCAGCTACTGACTTCTTACCATCAACCATAACCATGTTCATGAATTTTCCAACTAACTGACTTCCGAACTTAGGATCGGGCAGTACTTCACGAGCAAAATTTCTTCTTTTTCTAGACATTTCAAATTAACCCTTATTTCTTAGGACGCTTAGTTCCGTATTTAGAACGACCTTGTTTTCTGTCATTCACACCAGCAGTATCCAAAGCACCACGAACAATGTGATATCTCACGCCAGGTAAGTCTTTAACACGACCACCCCTAATTAACACAATCGAGTGCTCTTGCAGGTTATGACCTTCACCACCGATATAACTTGTAACTTCAAAACCATTTGTCAATCTCACACGAGCCACTTTACGCAAAGCAGAGTTTGGTTTTTTCGGAGTTGTAGTATAAACACGAGAACAAACTCCTCTTTTTTGTGGACACGCTTCCAAAGCCGGTACATTAGTTTTATACGCCTTTGGCTTTCTAGGCTTTCTTACTAATTGGTTTATAGTTGCCATATTTTTTCTTTACCCTATAGAAAACAAAAGACAGGCTGGCAAATACCGGCCCGTCAAAATTAAGAACGGGGATTTTAGTGACTCCCCCGTTTATAGTCAAGCAATGATGCAATATATTTTTATTTTTATTGCATCTTTACTCTTGTACAAATGAAATCAAAGTCATTTGATTTATTCTTCAATCAAACCTTCGTTATCACTTTCTTCAAAAATTGACTGTTCTTCAATAGCCATCAAATCCATTTTCAGTTCTGTTTCTCTGGATGTTCTACGCTCTTGATGATATGCCAAACCTGTACCTGCTGGAATCAAACGTCCAACAATCACATTCTCTTTCAATCCTCTGAGACTATCTTTAGTACCTCTTACAGAAGCCTCGGTCAGAACTCTCGTGGTTTCTTGGAAGGATGCCGCAGAAATAAATGATTCTGTCGCCAAGGAAGCTTTTGTAATACCTAGCAATAGCAATTCATAAGCTACAGGGACACCATCTTTCTTAAGAATTTCTTTGTTGGTTGTCAACACTTCCTTCAAAGATACATGCTCAGATTTCAATAAGTCGGAATCACCCGGTGAAACAATCTCAACTTTTCTCAGCATTTGTCTGATAATTGTTTCGATATGTTTATCATCAATTCCAACGCCTTGTAAACGGTAAACATCTTGAATCTCATTCACCAAATAATGCGCCAAAGCTTCAACACCTTGTAATCGAAGAATATCATGAGGGTTTGGTTCACCTTCAACAATGACCTCACCTTTTTCTACATGCTCACCCTCGAAGACGATGATTTGTCTCCACTTAGGAATTAAAGTTTCTACTTGCTCACCATCTTTTGTGGTGATAACCAATCTATTTTTACTCTTGGTTTCTTTGCCGAAAGAGATAATTCCTGCTGCCTCAGCTTGTAATGCCGCATCTTTTGGCTTTCTTGCTTCAAATAAGTCAGCAACCCTTGGCAGACCACCGGTAATATCTCTATTTCTACTTGATTCTTGTGGAATCTTAGCCAAGAAATCACCAACATTAACTTCCTGTTTGTTTTGAATATTAATTGTTGCTCCCGGAGGGAGGAAATATTGAGCTGGGATTTCAGTTCCCGGAATCATAACCGGTTTGCCTCGTTTGTTTTCCAAACGAATCATCGGTCTCATGTCTTTTCCTCTCGAACCTCTAGTCTTCGGATCAGTAATCACAAAACTAGTTAATCCAGTCAAGTCATCCACTTGTTCTTGTACAGTCACATTGTCCTGAAAATCTATGAAATTAACAATACCGGCAACTTCAGTTACAATTGGGTGAGTATGAGGATCCCATGTAACCAGGACATCTCCACCTTTAACTTTTGCCCCTTCGTTGACATCAATAATTGCACCATAAGGAATTTTGTAACGCTCTTTCTCTCTTCCTGATGCTTCATGAATTGATAATTCTCCAGAACGAGAAATTGCAACCAATTTTTTATTGACATTCTTAACAGTTTTAATGTTATGAAGTCTCACAACACCATCTGCTTTAATTTGAATTTGATTGTTTGCCGCTTGCTTCGATGCCACACCACCGATGTGGAATGTTCTCATCGTCAACTGAGTACCTGGCTCACCAATACTCTGTGCCGCAACAACACCTACAGACTCACCTATACTCACGAAATGACCTCTGGCCAAATCACGACCATAACATCTTGCACAAATACCGGACTCTGCCTCACAAGTTATTGGAGAACGAACTTTGATAGTATCTATCCCTGTTTCTTCAATCAAACTGACAGTTTCTTCGTCAATCAATGTACCTTGAGGAATCAATGGTTTGTCATCAGCATCTCTGGCAAAAATATCTTCAGCAACCACACGACCCAAAACTCTTGAGCCTAATGACTGAACAACTTCTCCGCCAGAAATAATAGCTTGAAGATTCATTCCATCAATTGTGCCACAATCCTGACTGGTCACAACAACGTCTTGCGCCACATCAACCAAACGTCTTGTTAAATAACCTGAATTTGCAGTTTTCAGAGCGGTATCAGCCAAACCTTTACGAGCACCGTGAGTTGAAATAAAGTATTGCATAACGTCCAGACCTTCCCTGAAGTTAGCCTTAATTGGTGATTCAATAATCGAACCATCCGGTTTCGCCATCAAACCACGCATCCCTGACAACTGTCTCATTTGAGCCGGGGAACCCCTTGCTCCAGAATCCGCCATCACAAATACTGAATTCATTGAGTCCTGACTGACTTTTTTACCGTCTTTGGTTTCAACTTCATCTGTTCCTAATGCTTTCATCATCGATTTAGCGACTTCTTCATTAGCTCTGGACCAGATATCTATCACCTTGTTATATCTTTCGCCAGCTGTAACCAATCCGGAGGAATACTGACCTTGAATTGCCAGAACTTCTTTCTCTGATTCAGCTAAAATATCTTTCTTTTCTTCAGGAATAATCAAATCGTCAACACCGATTGACATACCGGAATAAGTTGCATAGCGGAATCCAGTATACATTAATTGATCCGCAAAAATAACCGTTTCTTTCACACCCATTTTGTGATAACAGATATTCAACAACTTAGAAATGTTTTTCTTAGTCAGAACAACATTCATGTTTTCGAAACCTAAACCTTTAGGCAAAATTCTATGCAAAATTGCACGACCAACTGTTGTTTCGACCAATTCATATTGCTGTTCATCGTCTTCATTGACTTTATCAACAGGCAATCTGACTTTTACTTTGGCTTGTAATGTGACTTTTTCATTGTCATAAGCTCTTTGCGCTTCATCCGGATCAGCAAAAATCATGCCCTCACCCGGCTGATTCACCAAAGCACGAGTCATGTAATACAAGCCCAAGACCACGTCCTGAGATGGTACAATAATTGGCTCCCCACTAGCTGGAGACAATATGTTATTAGTTGACATCATCAATGTTCTGGCTTCTAACTGCGCCTCAATTGATAGTGGCACATGAACCGCCATTTGGTCACCGTCGAAGTCGGCATTGAACGCGGTACAAACCAAAGGATGAAGCTGAATTGCTTTACCTTCAATCAATATTGGTTCAAACGCCTGAATACCTAATCTGTGAAGAGTTGGTGCACGGTTTAACAGAACCGGATGCTCACGAATAACTTGTGCCAAAATGTCCCAAACTTCCGGAGTCTCATCTTCAACACTTTTCTTCGCTGCTTTAATTGTTGAAACATAATCATATTGCAATAATTTACCTAAGATGAAAGGTTTGAATAATTCAAGAGCCATTTTCTTTGGAAGGCCACATTGATGCAATTTCAACGTCGGACCAACCACGATGACCGAACGACCGGAATAATCCACACGTTTTCCAAGCAAGTTCTGACGGAAACGACCTTGTTTCCCTTTAATCATATCCGCAAGGGATTTCAATGGACGCTTATTCGTACCAGTGATTGCTCTACCTCTTCTGCCGTTATCCAGCAACGCATCCACAGACTCTTGTAACATCCTTTTTTCGTTACGAACAATAATGTCAGGAGCGTGCAAGTCCAACAAACGGCGCAAACGATTGTTTCTGTTGATAACTCTACGATACAAATCATTCAAATCGGATGTTGCAAAACGTCCGCCATCCAAAGGTACCAAAGGTCTCAGTTCCGGTGGAAGAACCGGTAAAACTGTCATAATCATGTGTTCAGGACGATTTCCTGATTTTACAAATGAATCAAACAGTTTGATTCGTTTTGACAATCTTTTAATCTTTGTAACTGAACGAGTGGATTCAATTTCTTCGTGGAATTGAACCAGTTGTTTGTTCAAATTAATATCTTTCAGCAAATCATAGATGGCTTCCGCACCCATTTTTGCTTTAAACTCATCGCCCCAGGCTTCAATCGCATTGGTGTATTGTTCGTCTGTCAACAATGTACCTTTTTCAAGATCTGTCATGCCTGGATCGGTAACTACAAATGACTCAAAATAAAGAATTCTTTCGATTTCTCTTAAAGTCATTTCCAGCATCAAACCAATTCTGGATGGTAATGATTTCAAAAACCAGATATGAGCAACTGGGCTTGCTAAAGCAATATGCCCCATTCTTTCACGACGCACTTTTGACAAAGTTACTTCCGTGCCACATTTTTCGCAAACCACACCACGATGCTTCATGCGCTTGTACTTGCCACACAAACATTCGTAATCTTTTGTTGGTCCGAAAATCGCCGCACAGAATAAACCGTCACGTTCCGGTTTGAATGTTCTGTAATTGATAGTCTCAGGTTTTTTCACCTCACCATAAGACCATGAACGAATCAATTCAGGAGGCGCTAAACTGGCTTTAATAGCATCAAATTCCTGTACTTCTTTTTGAGGATTGAATAGTTTAAGTAAATCTTTCACTGTATTCTCCCGACTTATTCGTTTTCTAACTCAATGTTCAAACCAAGTGAACGCACCTCTTTAACAAGTACGTTAAATGATTCCGGCATACCAGCAACAATTTCGTGCTGACCATCAACAATATTTTTATAAGTTTTGTTTCTACCTACAACATCATCGGATTTAACTGTTAACATTTCCTGCAATGTGTATGCAGCACCGTAAGCTTCTAATGCCCACACCTCCATCTCACCGAATCTCTGACCACCGAATTGAGCTTTACCACCCAATGGTTGTTGTGTAACCAAAGAATAAGGACCCGTGGAGCGAGCATGCATCTTATCATCAACCAAGTGATTCAGTTTCAGCATGTACATGTAACCTGTAGTTACCGGTCTGTCAAATTTCTTACCGGTTCTTCCATCGTAAAGCACTGCTTGTCCACTGGTTGGTAGATCAGCTAGTTCTAACAATTTTTTGATGTTTTTCTCTTCAGCACCATCAAATACCGGTGTTGCCATTGGCACACCGCCTTTGAGATTGTGAGCCAGCTCCATGATTTCATCATCGTTTAATTCATCCAGATTGACACGTTCCTTATCGATGTTGTAAATCTTGGTTAGGAATTCACGCAAATTATTTGCTTTTTCATTCTTTTCTAGCATCTCAGTAATTTTATCGCCTAAACCTCTGGCAGCCCATCCCAAATGAACCTCAAGTACCTGACCGATGTTCATACGCGAAGGTACACCCAGTGGATTCAGAACGATATCAACCGGTCTTCCGTTTTTATCAAATGGCATGTCTTCCTCAGGCACAACCATTGAAATCACACCTTTGTTTCCATGACGACCCGCCATTTTATCACCTGGTTGAATTCGACGTTTAACCGCCAAATAAACCTTAACCATTTTCAAAACACCCGGAGCCAAGTCATCACCTGAAGTGATTTTCTTCTTCTTGTCTTCAAAACGCTCGTCAAACAGTTTTCTTTGACGTTCGACCTGATCCGCCATTTGGTCGATTTGCTCAGAAACTTTAGCGTCACTGACTTTTACATCAAACCATTCGGATTCGTCCAAACCATTCAAGTAGTCTTCTGTAACTTCAGCTCCTTTTTTCAAACCCGGAGCTTTAACAACTTTTTGCCCAACAAGAATGGAACGCAAACGTTGTTGAATCACTCCACGCATGATTCTGAATTGATCGCGTAAGTCGTTACGAACCTGCTCAAGCAATTCATGTTCAATTTTTTCTGCGCGATTCCCTTTTTCAACACCATCTCTGGTGAAAACCTGAACGTCAATAACTGTTCCGTGTGTTGAACTTGGAACTTTCAAAGAGGTATCTTTAACATCCAGCGCTTTCTCACCGAAAATAGCTCTCAGAAGCTTTTCTTCAGGTGTTAATTGCGTCTCTCCTTTAGGAGTGACTTTACCAACAAGAATATCACCCGGTCCAACTTCTGCACCGACATAAACAATTCCTGAATCATCCAGTTTTGTCAGGGCGCTTTCACTGATATTTGGAATATCAGCAGTAATTTCCTCTGTACCCAATTTTGTATCACGAGCAATACAGGTCATTTCAACGATATGAATCGAAGTAAAACGATCATCTTTCACAACTTTTTCAGATATCAGAATCGAATCCTCAAAGTTGTAGCCATTCCAAGGCATGAAGGCAATCAACATATTTTGACCTAGAGCCAATTCACCTAAATCGGTTGATGGCCCATCTGCCAAAACATCACCAACATCAACCACATCACCAACATTTACCAAAGTTTTTTGGTTGATACATGTGTTTTGGTTAGAGCGTGTATATTTTGTCAAATTATAAATATCAACACCCGGATCATCTTCACCAATATGCTCTTCTGCAACACGAATTACAATTCTTGAAGCATCAGCCATTTCTACAACACCCGGACGTCTCGCACTCACTGTAACTCCAGAGTCACGAGAAACAATTTTCTCCATTCCGGTTCCAACAAGTGGTTTATCAACCTTTAATGTTGGAACTGCTTGTCGTTGCATGTTTGATCCCATCAA
>JAGRJP010000015.1:0-5761 GCA_020442665.1 Lysobacterales bacterium | reverse complement strand
GTTCGCATCATCATGCTCAAGGAAAGGAATCAATGCCGCAGCCACTGAAACAATTTGTTTTGGCGATACATCCATATACTTCACATCTTTGGCTGGTGTCAGTGTTACCTCGCCATGATGACGTGCTAAAACGAACTCATCTGTGAGTTTGCCTTTTTTATCCATTGTTGCATTTGCCTGTGCAATCGGGTATTCGCCTTCTTCTATTGCAGAAAGATAAACAATGTCACTAGTCACCACTCCATCATTTACTTTTCGATATGGAGTTTCCAAGAAGCCGTATGAGTTAGTTCTTGCATAAACAGACAAGGAATTAATCAAACCAATATTCGGGCCCTCAGGAGTTTCAATCGGACATAATCTTCCATAGTGTGTCGGATGCACGTCGCGAACTTCAAAACCCGCTCTCTCACGTGTTAAACCACCTTGACCAAGTGCAGAAATACGACGCTTGTGCGTAATTTCAGACAATGGGTTGTTTTGATCCATAAATTGTGACAACTGGTTAGAACCAAAGAACTCTTTAACAGCAGCAGCAATTGGTTTTGCATTGATTAAATCTTGTGGAGTCAAACCTTCTGAATCAGCCACAGTCAATCTTTCACGAACTGCTCTTTGAACACGAACCAGACCAACACGGAAGACATTCTCAGTCATTTCACCAACAGAACGAACACGTCTGTTACCAAGATGATCGATATCATCAACAGCTCCGTTTCCGTTTCTGATATTTACCAACTCACGCATGACATTAATGATGTCATCATTGCTAAGAGTTCCAGAGCCTTCATCTTCACTGATTCCCAAACGCTTATTGAACTTCATACGTCCTACTTCGGACAAATCATAACGATCCGCATTAAAGAACATTCCATCAAACAAAGCTTTTGAGGATTCTTCTGTTGGAGGCTCGCCTGGACGCATCATACGATATATTTCTACCAAGGCCTCTAATTGCGAACGAGTTGGATCAACATTAACAGTTGTTGACATGTATGGACCATTATCTAAATCATTGACATACAATATCTCAAAAGATTTAACACCACCATCACGCAATATTTCTAGAACTTCCTCAGTAATTGTAGCATTTGCTTCAACTAATACTTCACCAGTTTCTTTATTGATTACTTGTTTAGCAATTATTTTGTCAAGCAAGTAAGAGTCTTCTAACGAAATCGTTTTCATTCCTGATTTCGCCAACTGTTTCTCATGTCTGGTTGTAATTCTTTTTCCTTTAGGAACAATCACATCTCTACCGTCTTTGATGTCAAAATCAAATACTTCGCCTTTCAACTGTTGAGCAACCAATTTCATACTTGCGCCGGTCTTTTTCAAAGAAATCGAAATTTTTTCAAAGAATAAATCTAAAATTTCTTCAGTTTCATAACCCAAAGCACGCAGTAAAATTGTCGCTGGCAACTTTCTTCTTCTGTCAATCCTGACATACATGTTATCTTTTGGATCGAACTCGATATCCAACCATGAGCCACGGTAAGGAATAATACGAGCGGAATAAAGTAATTTACCTGACGAGTGAGTTTTACCTTTGTCATGATCAAAGAAAACACCCGGTGAACGATGCAATTGGTTCACAATAACACGCTCTGTACCATTGATTACGAATGTTCCATTAGGAGTCATTAAAGGCAGATCGCCTAAATAAACATCCTGCTCCTTTACGTTCTTTATTTTTTTATTTCTGACAGGACTGTCTTTATCATAGATAACCAATTGAACTTTAGCTCTTACAGTTGAGCCGAATGTCAAACCCCTGAGCTTACACTCTGTGACATTAAAAACCGGTTTTTCGATATTAACACTAATATACTCCAGCTTAGCATAACCAGAATAACTTTCGATGGGGAAAACTGATTTTAGTGCTTCATCCAAACCACATTTTTCATTTTCAACTAAGCCCAAAAACTTGTCATATGACTCAACCTGAGTCTTCAGCAAGAATGGGACATCCACAACTACTTTACTTCTTGCAAAATCCTTACGAATTCTTTTCTTTTCAGTGAACGAATAACTCATAACAACTGTTACCTATCTGAATAAATTTATCTTTTCCGGACTTCCGGTTTTATAAGGTTTCCAATACCTAAAACACTTTCCATGCTTAAATTTTAGTCGCAAAATTAATAAGAAAAAGTATATTTTCTCAAGCGACTAAAGGCCAGCGGATAAATCCGCCAGCCTTTTGCTTAAATAAATAGCTGAGTATTTATTTAACTTCTACTTGTGCACCGGCTTCTTCAAGCTGTGCTTTAATAGATTCTGCTTCTTCTTTAGAAACACCTTCTTTAATTGGTGTAGGAGCTCCTTCTACCAAGTCTTTAGCTTCTTTCAAGCCTAAACCTGTTACACCGCGAACGGCTTTAATAACACCAACTTTTTTATCACCAAAGCTAGAAAGAATAACGTCAAATTCAGTTTTCTCTTCAGCAGCACCACCAGCATCACCACCGGCAGCAGGAGCAGCAACTGCAACTGCAGCAGCAGCTGAAACACCAAATTTTTCTTCCATTGCTTCAATTAATTCTACAACTTCCATAACACTCATGTTAGAAATTGCTTCCAAGATATCGTCTTTAGAAACGGCCATCTTATTTCTCCGAAATATTAAAAATTAAAAAAATAAACATAAATCATCAAAATGATAATTTACGCAGCTTGTTTTTGATCGCGAATTGCTGCAATAGTACGAACCATTTTTGCATGAGGTTCCGCCATTGTGCGAACGAGTTTCTCGACAGGTGCTTTCATCACACTCATCAATTGGCTAATAGCTTGTTCTTTGGTTGGTAACGATGCCAAACGACTAATTTCGGATGCATCAAATACTTTACCGCCAATAGAAACAACTTTTGTTATTAGCTTATCATTCTTCTTTGCGTATTCTTTAATCAGACGAGCCGCACAACCTGGATCTTCCTGAGAGAAAGCATAAATCATTGGACCAACCAATGAATCTTTCACACATTCGAAATCCGTGCCTTCAACCGCACGTTTAACTAATGAATTCTTAGCAACTTTTAAATAAACACCCGTTTTTCTTGCTTCTGCACGCATCTCGGTAAATGCATCAACAGTAGTACCGATGTACTCAGAAACAACCAACGAATGAGCATTCGCTGCTACGCTAGCAATTTCAGCAACCACAGCCTTCTTTTGTTCTAGACTTAGAGCCATGTTTACCTCCTTTGATAAACGTATCAAACAAACCTGTGATAAATAAATCATCACAGTACTTTGGTGGCCATTCAATATCTTCAAATTAATTGCAGACTATCAGGCTTCACCATCTACGCAGGAAATTAAGAAAATAATCAATTCTCACCTGCGGTCTTTGACGGCCGTCACACTGACAGCCCTCAAAATTCATTATTACAGATTTTATCTGTAAATTTTATTACTTAAGATCAAGTGTCGATTGATCAATTTCCAAACCTGGACCCATTGTTGATGAGACACTGATTTTTCTGATGTATTTTCCTTTAGCAGTTGAAGGCTTTTTCTTGATTAAATCTTTTAACAAAGCCATTAAGTTTTCAGTCAATGCGTCTGCTGAGAAATTCGCTTTACCGATCATTGCATGAATAATACCTGCTTTATCAACACGATACATTGCTTGACCAGATTTGTTGTTTTTAACAGCAGTAACCACATCAGGAGTTACAGTGCCAACTTTAGGGTTTGGCATTAAACCTCTAGGACCAAGAATCGTACCCAACTTACCAACAACACGCATTGCGTCCGGTGAAGCAATCACAACATCAAAATCCATCAAACCGCCTTTAATTTCTTCTGCCAAATCATCCATACCCACATAATCAGCACCGGCTTCTTTTGCTTCATCAGCTTTTGGACCTTGTGCGAATACTGCAACTTTAACAGTTTTTCCAGTTCCTTGTGGCA
Organism: Lysobacterales bacterium; assembly: GCA_020442665.1. Taxonomy (GTDB): domain Bacteria; phylum Pseudomonadota; class Gammaproteobacteria; order Xanthomonadales; family Marinicellaceae; genus NORP309. Next base: position 1,840 of record JAGRJP010000015.1, on the reverse strand, counting down.
GAATTGTTGCACCACGAACCACCTGATCTGATTTTGTTGGATTCACACCCAATTTAATAGCTACATCAATTGATTCATTAAATTTTACTTTTGAATTATCACTCAAAAATTTGAAAGCATCAGCCAATGAATACAAACTATGTTTATTGAAGCTCTCACGAATCGCTTTTAATCTTTTTCCAATTTTGGCCATTATTCTACTCCCTCAACATTGATTCCCATGCTTCTTGCTGTTCCCGCAATTGTGTTTACAGCAGCATCAAGAGATCCTGCTGTCAAATCAGGTTCTTTTGCTTTTGCAATTTCTTCTAATTGCTCACGAGTAATCGTACCAACTTTATCAGTATTAGGTCTGCTACTACCACTCTTCAAACCCAATGCTTTTTTGATTAGCACGGAAGCAGGAGGGGTTTTAGTAACAAATGAGAAACTTCTATCGTTATATACGGTAATTACAACAGGAGTAGGAAGACCCGGCTCAAGATTTGCTGTTTGCGCATTGAAAGCCTTACAGAATTCCATAATGTTTACACCATGCTGACCCAAAGCAGGACCAACCGGCGGACTTGGATTGGCTTTACCTGCAGCTACCTGCAGTTTGATATAAGCCATTACTTTTTTTGCCATTTTATATTCTCCGGGTTCAAACGCTTGAGTTCACAAGCTCCCCATTGCTATATATCAATAAAAACTTTACAGTTTCTCGACCTGACCAAAACCCAACTCAACCGGAGTCGAACGACCAAATATAGAAACCGCAACACGAATTTTACTTTTTTCGTAATTAATATCTTCAACTTCACCGTTGAAGTCTGCAAACGGACCGTCTACTACACGAACCATTTCACCAATATTAAACAAGATCTTAGGTTTAGGTGCATTTTCTCCATCTTGAACGCGCTGCAATATTGCATCTGCTTCACGTTTTGTAATTGGAGCAGGCTTTTCTTTGGTTCCACCAATAAAACCCATCACCTTAGGCGTTTCTTTAACTAAATGCCATGAATCGTCATTCATTTCCATTTCAACAAGCACATAGCCCGGAAAGAATTTTCTCTCACTTTGCCTTTTTTGTCCTTTACGCAATTCGACAACAGTTTCAGTTGGAACCAGCACCTCACCAAAGTACTCTTGCATACCCATGCGCTCAATCCTCTCAATTAAGGACTGACAAACTTTATGTTCAAAATTTGAATATGCGTGTACTACATACCAGTGCTTAGCCATAATTCACCTTTAACCAAAGAAATAACCGACAAGCCAACTGAAGAAAAAGTCAACCAACGACAGAAACAAACCAATCACAATGACCACAACCAAAACAACCAGCGTTGTTTGCAAGGTTTCATTACGAGTTGGCCATACAATTTTTTGCCTTTCAATATTTGATGTTTTGACAAAGCTAAAGAAACTTTTACCTTTGTGAGTTGTTAATGCTATTAAAGCACCCAAAACAACTCCACCAAGCAAAATCAAAACTCGCAACACTGTTGCAAGCTCATCTTCAAAATATAGATTACCCGCAACACCGGCAATCACTGCCGCTATCGCAAGCCACCAACGAATCTTCTCACCGAATGAATTTGATAAATCTGCTTGACTCATTATTTCTTGCCTTTTTATGTAAAAATCTGAGTTTATCAAATGGCAGGCCAGGAGGGAATCGAACCCACAACCTGCGGTTTTGGAGACCGCCACTCTGCCAATTGAGCTACTGGCCTGTATTTATTTTCCTTAAAAATACCTGATAAAATCTCAGAGAAACTAAAGCCAGCAACACTTGTTGCCGGCTCGTGTTTATTATTTCAGTGTTATTTATTTAAAAATCTTAGAAACAACA
>JAGRJP010000172.1 GCA_020442665.1 Lysobacterales bacterium | reverse complement strand
ATAAACGGTGGATTCCAAGCTGCATAAAAAATGTAACTCCCAATCAACAGATTGATTTTTTTTACATTCCAGCTTATTCTTGAATAATGAAGAATCATGATTAATGTAAAAAAAACTATAAATGTAATTGAGTTGAATAGCATGTATTTTATTTTTTGTCAGTAATAAATGATTGAAATATTAAGTTAGCCTTTTTAAGTATAATCAAACTCTATACTAATAATTACAAATTAATTAAAAGTAATTGATTAAATGATGCTAATTATAAAACCAAAATTATCTCGTGTATTATTATTAATAATTAAGTAGAATCAACCCGATTTAAATATACAGTACAGTGTGAGTTTTTTCAGTTATATATTCAGAGAAATCAAAAATCTGTTTGAATTTTATATAATCCCTTTATTGGTAGTAATACTTCCTCATAAAGTGTCATTTTATATATATAAACTTATCTGTCGATATACTTTTTTTTACAATAAGTATTCTAATGATTCATTACAAAACGCAGAAATGTTTTTAAACAGAAAGTTTGAAAATGCCTTGTGGATAAGAAATGTTAAGTTATTATTTTTATATGATATTGCAGACTATTGGTTAGCCACACTTAGACCAAATAAAATGAAGAAGTTGAATATCTTCAAAGGTGAATGGGCCAATAACAATAATTTATTACTTTTGGGATTGCATTATGGCCCGGGCTATGTGATGTTGATGGATTTGAAAGAGAAGGGATACTCTCCACATTTTGTTTTTGTAGTTCCAAAAGTAGGTTATAAGTATCAGAGCTTCATTGAAGATAAATATCGTAAGGCAAGAGTTAAACACCTCAACAATATCTCTGGTGGTTCAACAATAACAACAGGCGGAGGATATCAACTTATCCTCGATACAGTTGCAAATAAGGGAACCCCGATAATTCTATATGATGCGCCTAAATATGAAACTGAAACAAAATATTACTTACAAGTTTTTGGAAAAAAATATCCAGTTGCCAGTGGTTTTATAAATTTAGTTTGTAAGGAAGGAATCGATTTTCAGTTATATAATGTTCAACTCGATTTTGAAACCGGTATGAGAAAAATTACAATAAGTGATTTAAAAATTTATGATTGTGAAGAAAAATTGTTAGAAGAGCTATCAAGTTATTTTGAGAAAGTCATTCAATCGAGTCCTGAGCAATGGTATTTATGGCGTCAAAGCTCGGGATTATTTCAGGAATTTAAAGATGAATAATAATTCAGTTTTTTTTATTCTCGGAAGTGTCCGTTCTGGAACGACTCTATTGCGAGATTTATTGAAGAAGAGATCAAATCTTTTGTGTCCTGAAGAAACACATTTTTTTAGATGGGCTGAACCCTTTGAATCAACTGATTATAATTATGTCAATAAGACGGCTGAAACGCTTGTTATGCATCGTAAAATGGATGGGGTGAACGAAAATGAGTTTTTGGAAATATTAGAATCCAGCAAAGATAGGAAAGAGCTGACTTTGAATTATATGAGTTTGTTCAGAAAAGCTCACAATAATTTTACAGGAACTATTTTCGATAAAACTCCACAAAATGTGTATGGTCTTCCTCTGATAAAATCTTATTTTCCTGACTCTAAAATTGTGCATATTATCAGGAATCCCCTCAATGTTATTTCAAGTTTAAAAAGAGGCAGAGGTTTGTTGCCTCAGAATTTGACTGGGGCAATTAATTTTTGGAAAGAGGCTATTTTAATAATAAATACTATGAAACCAATTCTAGGTGAAAGTTTATACGAATTGAAGTATGAGGATTTAACAAATAATCCCGATATTGAAATCAATAAATTACTTGACTTCCTCGGTGAAGAAAAATTTGAAAATATCAATATGGCTACAAATGTACATGCTTCCGAAGATTCTTATCTGTCAGTTCTTGATAACAATGAAGTTGAAATAGTTAAAGCTGAACTTTCAAACTTGATGAAAATTTATGGATATCAATGATGCAGATTCCGGTTCTAACTTATCACTCTAATAATGTTGATGGCAATGAATATCACAATAATGATCATGTTGCCTTTGAGTTGGATTTACAGCTTATATCAAAGCTGGGGTACGAAATTATTTCCACGCATGAACTTGTAAGTATCCTAAAAGAGAAAGCAGGTTCATCTAAAAAAAAATATGTCTGTTTGACTTTTGATGATGGTTCAGATATGGACTATCATGACTGGGAACACCCCTTTCATGGATATCAGAAATCTTTTCTAACAATGATGCAAGATTTTAAGAATGAAACTGGTCAAAATATACATGCCACTTCATTTGTTATTGCAGATCCACAGACAAGAGCTGAACTTACAAATACATGCACAGCAGGTTATCCAATTTGGAATAGTGATTGGTGGGAAGAAGCAGAAAATAGTGGAATGTTATCTATTGAAAACCATTCTTGGGATCATGTCCACTCAACATTGAAAAACACCAAAACTCAAAAAAATATCAAAGGTGACTTTTCAGGTGTGGATAGTTTTTTAGATGCAAAAACACAAATAGCAGAGGCTTCTAGGTTTATCAATTCTGTTATAGTTGGAAAGAAAATCTCACTATTTGCTTATCCTTATGGTCATTTTAATGATTATTTGGTGAAACAGTATTTCCCTTATGAACAATCAGAAATCATTGCTGCATTCACATGTGAACCTCAATTCGTCACTCAGGATACGAATCTGTGGCTAATTCCTCGTTTTGTCTGCGGTAGTCATTGGAAAAGCAGTAATGGTTTAAGAAAGATACTCCAAATGCAATCGTGAATACGTCAAATCCTTGCTATTGATTATGGTTTTGCTATAATCCGCCGTTCGGTTCTTTGAGCCGATTTCCTTGCTGCACTGATAATGTGTCTGTGAACATTATGCAGGTGGCTTTATTTAATCCATAAGGAGACAAAAATGAGACATTATGAAATTGTTTTTCTGGTTCATCCGGGCCAGAGTGAACAAGTACCTGCCATGGTTGAAAGATACCGTGCAATGGTAGAAAAAGACAACGGAACCGTTCACCGTTCGGAAGACTGGGGTCGTCGTCAATTGGCATATCCAATCCAAAGACTTCACAAAGCGCATTACTACCTGATGAATGTTGAGTGTACTGTTGAAGCACTTGAAGAAATTCTGGAAGCTTTCCGTTTTAATGATGCTGTTCTTCGCCACATGGTTATAAAAATGAAACATGCCGTGACTGAAGAGTCTTGTTTGATTAAGAAAGACGAAAAAGAAAGCAAAAAGCACTCCTCAAGATACTCTAATGACGATACTGATTTAGATGATGATTCAGAAGACGAAGAAGATCTTGACGATGATAATGATGATGAGGACGGAGAAGAATAATGCAACAAAGAAGACAAGTTAATCGCAAACGTTTTTGCAAATTCACTGCTGATGGTGTTTCTGAAATCGATTATAAAGATTTGGATACATTGAAACAAAATGTTGGTGAGACGGGTAAAATCATACCTAGCCGTATCACAGGTACAAAAGCTAAATATCAAAGACAATTAACTACCGCTGTTAAACGTGCGAGATATATTGCATTGTTGCCATATTGTGATCAACATTATTAATCAGGAGTAAGCACATGCAAGTTATATTATTAAAGAAAGTACAAAATCTTGGTGAGTTGGGCGATATCGTTAATGTAAAACCTGGTTATGCCAGAAATTACTTGATTCCTAAAGGTCATGCTTCAATGGCGACGGAATCGAATATTCAATCATTTGAAGATCGCAAAGCAGAACTGATTGCAAAAGAAAAAGACTCATTGGCAGCTGCTAATGCCAGAGCTGAGTCAATCAGTGGTTTGGAAATTACAATCACTTCCAATGCATCTCCTGAAGGAAAATTGTATGGTTCGATTGGTCCTCGTGAAATCGCTGAGAAATTAACGGCCAGTGGTTTCCCTGTTGATAAAAGTGAAGTTATCATGCCTGACGGTCCGATTCGTGAATCCAGCCAAGTTGAAATTGAGTTGTCTTTACATGCAGATGTGAAAACAAAATTCAATTTAAATGTTGAAGGTGTAGAAACTTAGAAAACACTTTTTCTAAAACTTTAAAAACCCGGTTTGATGCCGGGTTTTTTTTCGTACGAAATTTATTATTTTTCAAGGGTGCTCTTTAGCGATTGACTGTTATTTTGATATTTTGAGGTGTTGCAGTAAAATCAGTTACGTACAAGGCGATAATCGTGGTCATTGATAGACTAAAATAGTCTTTTGAAGAGACACAGATGATTAGTAGAGGTTAATTAGAGTATGCAAGATAACTTGGAGTCTGTGAAAATATTCAGGCAGAAGTATAGAGAGGAAAAAATCTCAAAACACTATTATGGCTGGCTCCATTTTACTTTGACAACGATACTTTCGATTGCTATTATTTCCATTTCTTTTTTTAGGCTGAGAGATGTTCAGTCGTTGGAGTGGTTGACCATTCCGCTTACATTTTTATATGCAAATATTGCTGAATATTTTGGACATATAGGTCCGATGCATCATTTGCGAAAACCTTTTGGATTAATGTACCAAAGGCACACCAAGGAACATCATGTGTTCTTTACTGACAAATATATGGAATTTGATAGTTCCAAAGACTTTAAAGCGGTGCTTTTTCCAATTGTTTTGGTATTGTTCTTTTTTGGCTTGATTGGGATTCCAAGTTGGTTGTTGCTATATTGGTTATTCTCATCCAATGTCGCCTGGCTTTTTTCAATGACGGCAGTTGCTTACTTTCTCAATTACGAATGGCTTCATTTTGCTTATCATTGTTCGGAAGAGTCATGGCTCAGGTACATTCCCGGGCTTAAGAAATTAAGACAATTACATCTGCATCATCATAATCAAAAACTGATGTCTCGTTATAATTTTAATATTACTTATCCGATTGGTGATATATTGTTTGGGACTTATTACAAAGCCTCCACAAAACCAACCAATCAATTATAAGCATAAATGTTGGAGTGAGGTAAACTCAATAGAGTTTCTTTGGTTAAGGTTTGGAGTTCGTCAACCTTGACAATCCTATTGATATGCTTGAAGTTGGAAAAAAGGAACTCAGCAGCTTTTTCAGGGGATGCATCCCTCTTGCGAATATGTTTTGTGTTCCATTCAAATATTATCTTTATTTCATTGTTGGCTTGAATAATGTTCTTCATTCCTTCTAGAACATGTGGCTCACTTCCTTCGGTATCAATTTTTACAAAATCGACTCTCATTCCTGAGAAAACAGAGTCAAGTGTTGTCGTATCGACTTCACAATGGTGCTGTGCCAATCCTGATTGCACTTTGGTTACAATTCTACCGGAACCATCTCTATGAGTGTTCCATGTGAATTTTACTTTTCCTTTCTTGTGATAAGCAGCTTTGTTGAATAGTGATGTGTTGTTTCTTAGTGAATTAATAATAATGTTTTCCTCAAGTAGTTTGAAGACTTCAGGATTTGCTTCAAAGGAATAGACATGACCTGATGTTCCAGTTAAATGACATCCTAACAAAGTTAGAAAGCCAATGTTTGCTCCGACATCAATGAAAACATCACCCTCTTTTATATTGTCTTCCATAATCTTGCAAATTGGTTTTTCGATAACGCCATTATCAATGATGTTATATGTGTGGATGTTTTGGGTATTCAATAAGATTTTTTTACCAAAATATGTCTTGGTTATCCCAACATTTCCATATAAATGTGCGTAACAAAATGGCTTTCTGTGGTTCATGTAATAATCGTATTCATTTGGAAGATTGGTAAAAGCATTGCCAGTACAATGAGTAATATCATCATGCCAACAATCAAGATAGCGACCGGTTGCATCACGCTGACAATGGAACGAAGTTTATGGTTGACATCTCGTTCCTGAGTGTCGGCGGCTCTCTCAAGCATATCACTGAGAATTCCTGATTGTTCTCCTGAGTTAATCAAACGAATTGTCATTGGTGGAAAATATCCATTATTTTTCAGGGATTGACTGAGGCTGGAACCTTCCCGAACCTGAGAAGCGGTTTTTTCGACCGAATTTTTAATCACCAGATTATTGATAACCTTACCGGATAATGACAAGGCTTGCACAATTGGTACCGTGCTTTTGGTGAGAATTCCTAAAGTTCTGGTGAAACGAGCGGATTGTGAAACTCTTATAAAAGAACCAACTAATGGCAATTTGAGTAAAAACCGATGCCATTTGAATCGAAATTCGTGGTTTTGTAAGGCAAAAATAAAAGTAACAATCAAAACCATAAAAATGATTGAAACTGTCAATCCGTATTTTCTGACTCTATCGCTGATACTCACAAGAATTTTTGTGATTGCTGGAAGTTCGGCATTGTTATTCTCAAAAACCTGAATGACTTTTGGGACGATATAAACCATCAAACCGGAAACCACTAATATTGATGTGATAATCAGAATGATGGGATACAAAAGCGCCATCCATGATTGTTTGCCCATATCTTGGCGTTGTTCCAAATATTCAGCTAATCTCAGTAACACTTCATCCAGATTTCCCGACTGTTCACCGGCTTCGACACTGGTCGTTATCAATTCATCAAATGCTTTAGGAAACATTTTCATTGAATAAGCCAATGGGTGACCCTCCATCAGCTTGGAACGTAAAGTGATTAGAATTTTTTTGGAGCTTTTATTTTCTGTTTGCTCGATGATTGTGTTTAATGCTTCAGCTAATGGTAAGCCGGCTTTGAGTAGAGTCGAAAGCTGACGAATGAATACAGGAAGCTCACCGCTTTTAAGTCGGGTGTTAAATTTTTGGTCGACAGTTTTATTGACGGTTGCATTGATTTTCTCAATTTTTACCGGAATCAGATTCTTGTTTCTGAGAATTTGACGGACATGCTTTTCTGTATCAGCTTGCAAAATTCCGGTTTGAGTTTTTCCGGATTGATCCAAACAACTATATTCAAAAGCATCCATGATATTTTAATTAGTTGGTGACTCGGAGAATTTCATCGGTTGTTGTTATGCCTTGACAAAGTTTCTCAATTCCGTCCTGACGGATTGATTTTGAGAAGTTTCTTGCCAGTCTTTCAATTTGTTGTTCGGAAGCCCCTTGATGAATCAGGGTTTTCATTTCTTCATTAATTGTTATTAATTCGTAAATTCCTGTTCGACCGGTATAGGCTTCGTGAATTGGTAATCTCTCATCAGCTTTATAGAGAGTTTGAGGTTGAATATCAAATAATTGACACTCGTCAGAATTTGTCTGATAAGCTATTTTTGTTTTTGGGTTCAGAACTTTAACCAATCTTTGGGCAATCACTCCTTTCAAACTGGAGGCTAATAAAAACGGAGCGACGCCCATATCAACGAGTCGGGTGATAGCACCGGCAGCGGTATTAGTGTGCAATGTGGATAATACCAAATGGCCGGTTAAACTGGCTTGAACGGCGATTTCTGCAGTTTCTAAATCTCGAATCTCTCCGACCATTATCACATCAGGGTCTTGTCTCAGAATCGCTCGCAAACCTTTTGCAAAAGTCATGTCGATTTTTGGATTAATCTGCGTTTGGCTGATTCCTGCCAAGTAATATTCAATCGGATCTTCAACTGTCATGATATTACGACTGCGGTCATTAATGGTTTCTATAGCAGCATATAAAGTTGTAGTTTTACCGGAACCGGTTGGACCGGTAACCAAAATAATGCCATGAGGCAGATTGATTAATTCTTTTGTTTGTTTCAATGTTTGGGAATTCATTCCCAAGTGGCTTAAATCCAATTGCCCTGCCTGTTTATCCAGTAAGCGCAATACTACACGCTCTCCAAACGCTCCGGGAATGGTTGAAACCCTGACATCAACGGAACGTCCGGCAATTTTGATTGAAATCCGTCCATCTTGAGGCAAGCGTTTTTCAGCGATGTCCAGTTTGGACATGATTTTGATTCGCGAACTGATAAGTGGTGCAATGGCTTTTGGCGGTGCAATCACTTCTTGTAAACTTCCGTCAATTCGATAACGCACGGAAACAATAGTTTCATAGGGTTCAATATGTATATCCGAGGCATTCAGTTTGACAGCATCGGATAACATGGCGTTAATCAAGCGAATGATTGGAGCATCATCGTTGCTTTCCAATAAATCATCAGGTTCGCCTAAATCATCGGCAATTTCAGCCAGTCCGGGTTGATTATCAAAGTCGATAACATCATTAGACAAGGATTGTTGCTGCTGATAAATTTTTTGAATAATCTTATGATATTCAGCCTGTGGATAGAGATTGATTTCACAAGGAA
>JAGRJP010000171.1 GCA_020442665.1 Lysobacterales bacterium | reverse complement strand
CCGATAAAGTCTGGATGCGAAATGATTAAGTAATCAATATTTCTATCTTGTTTGATATCAGTCAGCATAACAGGAATCAAGTATTCAGGAGTCATTATCTCTGATTCTGATGTTACAAATACTTCTCCATTAGAATTATTTTCTAATGTAAACTTCAATAAACAATCCTGAGAGTTCAATTCAAGACAATTCGCTGAGGTTTCGCTTTGATACGATTCGACTGTACCATTTTCCATCACCACATAAACCCTGTAAGTTTCATTGTTAGCATTTGATAAATAATAAGTTTTTGTGCTTTCTTCAAATCCGTTTGAAAATATTAAGTCTCCAGCACCTATACTCTTGACCAACGTATCATAATGTAGTTTGCTATTTTTCAAAACAAATGCTCTTGGATAATTAACTTGCCATGAGTTAATATAAATTACATCAGCAGTTGTGTTGGTGTCATTAGGAACTGTAATTTTCAACTCATGAACCCCATCAAAAAGAGACGAAGTTTCCATTAAATACTGATTGCTGACATTTACCAATCCATCGAAACGGAAATCATCAATCACTGTTCCGTTCAATGTATAAATAACATGATGGTCCGGTGTCTGAGGATAATCAGTTCCACCCCAAATATTAACACTTAGTTCAACCTCACCGATATTAACCAGATTATCAATATTAAAATATATTGATTCATTAACTTCAGAACCTATTGCTAAAATTCGCTTGTCATACCAAGGGTCCTCAGTAGGAGAACCAAAATTGTAGGTTTTATTGTCACCATAGTACTCCCTATGCATGTAATACAATTCTGGCAATTGAGTGTCATTAGGCAGAGTCCGATTATCATTGATTCTTAAACCTTGTGATATTATCAAAGAGTATATACTGCCTTCTTGATAAAGGCTGTTTCCATTTTTTCCAACAAATTCGATAAAATCTCCTGGTTCAAATGTCGTTTGGTTATTTGAAAATATCTTAATAGGAACAGGAATTCCATTGTTAATTATCGACAATTTGGATTTTGATATGCCCGACAAGTTTATTCCCTGCGCAACCACATCATCATAAGTAACACGATAGACCCCATTCTCTTTTATATTCATATTCAATATTGACTGTGGTGTATCAATCGCTGCAAAAGACACATTGTTCAATAAAACTAGAATTGCCAGGAAAGAATTTCTTAAATTTAATATTTTCATTTCCATTCTCCCTCATTATTTTCTTGTTTTTGACTTTCAATATAACTATTTATTAATTCAGCTTTTCTCGAATTCCGTTGCTGCTTCTTATCGAGATGTTGTTGATTGATATGATACCAATTAATCTCTTGAGTTGAATAAAATCCTTCATATCCATAATTCTTGTTAGTGATAAATGGACCATGAGTTTTTTTCTTACCCAACACATCAATATCTGCTATTATCCATTCGTCTATATACCCACCATCATAAACGTATTGATACTCAACTAAATTTGTACTGTATGAATTTGTTGATGCTACCATCTTATTATTCACTCGATGCCAGATACCATCAATTTTTGCGTATAACTCAAAACCTAAGTTGCCGGTTTCTGTTAAAGTTGACCAAGTTAGAGTTGTTCTTCCGTTCACAGAGTTATAATATGCATTAAACTTAGCTAAAGTTATTGGAGTTGTCATTATCGGCATATAACCAAAATCGGCTGTTGTGTTTAACTCTCCAGCGGAAACAGTTACTATATAACCTGTATCATCTTGAGAATTGTTATCAATTGAATTATCTCCCGCATTCGGACCATCTGTATGAGAGTAATTTACCAGTACATTATTTACGTCATCAACTTCAACCGAGTATGTGCCATCCGGCAGACCTGTAAATAAGAAATCACCATTTGCATCAGTAAATTGTCTATCTACAATATCTCCGTTTGAATCACGAATAATTATCCTTACATTTTCAATACCATTAGAAAGTTCATTAACGGTTCCGGAAGATCCATCAGTAAGCAACCCATCTGCCCTGTCTTCTCTCCAAACAGTACCACCAATACTGTTTTGTGTTGGAGCTGTAAATCCAAAATCTTGCGTAAGTGATATACCACCCGGAATTAAAGACAAATCAATAGTTGACATACCATCATTGACAGCATCAGGATCATATGTGTTTGTCCAAACTCCAGCTCCTCCCGGCAATGTACTCTGATCAACAACGACATCGTAACTCGCATTTGGATTCAGTCCGGTAAACAGATACTCACCATTTTCGTCTGTGAAAATGGAGTCTAACAATATACCTGTGTTCGAATAAAGATTGACTCTCACACCTTCTAATCCAGGTTCATTCGGATCCTGAACTCCATCACCATTGATGTTATTAAAAATAAAATCACCAATTACTCCTGTATCTCTGGTACTTGAAATGTATCCAAAATCCTGATTAAGGTTATCGGCTGTTAAATTCAGAACGACAGATCTACCATCAAAGAATGGATCGGGATCATCAGTCTGAATAAAGTTATTCAGAATATTTTGTGTATCTGTAACTACAACACCATAATCCTGGCCTTCTGGTAATGATGGGAACAAATAGTTTCCATTCGAATCTGTTTCTGTTGATGCAATAGCAGTGTCAGGAACATTGTCATTATTTG
>JAGRJP010000170.1:1616-2349 GCA_020442665.1 Lysobacterales bacterium | reverse complement strand
GCACCTTGTAAGCCTGCCATTAAAATAACTGCCGGTGGCTGAGTAGAAAGATTAAGCGTTTGAGTTTCGGCTCCAAGTGTTTGTGTGAGCTCTTCTTTTACAATTTTGATTAAAACCTGATCCGGTTTTAAACTGGTGATCACATTTTCACCGATTGCTCTTTGTTTAACTTGTTCAATAAAATCTTTAACGACGGGCAGGGCGACATCAGCTTCTAGAAGAGCAATACGCACTTCACGCAATGCGGATTTGATATTATCTTCCGTTAATGTAGATTGTCCTTTAATCTTTTGTATGGATTTCGCCAGATTTTCTTTTAAATTATCAAACATGTGTTTTTCTTTTCACTTGGTATTTCACGAGCCGTTCATTATAATACTTCGTATGGTTAAATCTCAAACTATTCTCAAATGCTTACAGTAATTAGTCTGTCTGCTATTTTCTACTTGTTATGGTTGCTGCCGGCAGATAAATTCAAATTCGGTATCATCCTTGCGTATCTTGCGTGGTTATTGCATGCTTACGTTTGTTTTCACACCTTGTTTGACGCAAACGGCTGGATAATGAGCGTTGCAAACTCGGTAATGCTGGTTTCCTGGTTGTCGGTTCTGGTGGTTTTTCTGTTTAGAATAAAAAGTCGCTGGGTTATATTACCGCTGGTGATATTTGTTGTTCTGGCGTTTATTTTGTATCATCTCAGTTCCGGAGAGCTTGAAGAGGCTAAACAATTCTC
>JAGRJP010000170.1:0-1484 GCA_020442665.1 Lysobacterales bacterium | reverse complement strand
GGACTTGGCGCTTTAATTGAGCAAGAGAAAAAACTATCTCATATTATCTTTTTGGGTTGGCTGGTTTTAACGACCTCATTGCTTTCCGGTGTTTTGTTTATTGATGATTTTATTAATCAACATATCGGACATAAAGTCGTTTTTTCATTCTTGGCCTGGCTCATATTCGGAATTCTTATTGCAGGAAGATTGACTAAAGGTTGGCGAGGCGAGAAACTTATTAGTTTGACCATATTGGGCATGTCGTTGCTGGCAATGGGATATTTGGGAAGCAAAATTGTCATCGAGTGGATTTTATAAGTGAGTGAGATTCCGTTAAGTGTTTTGATGGGAATACTGGCACTTTTAATAGTGTTTTCCGCATTTTTCTCTAGTTCAGAAACGGCTCTAATGACTTTGAACCGTTTAAAGTTGAAAAACCTGGCTAAAACCAGTAAAGGCGCAAAGCTGGCTCAAAAATTACTCAATCAACCGGACAGACTGATTGGTCTGATTTTGATTGGAAATAATTTTATTAACATTGCCGCATCGACAATTGCGACGATTGCCGCTTTTAAAATCGCTAATGATTCATCACTCACTCCTGAAGCAGCAGCTGCGTATGGAACGATAATATTGACATTGTTAATATTAATTTTTGCAGAAGTAACACCGAAAACTTATGCGGCTTTACACCCGGAAAGAATTGCATTTCCGGCTTCATTTATTCTCACTCCATTATTAAAAATTCTTTATCCAATAGTCTGGACAACGAATTTAATGACCAATGGAATATTAAGAATTATTGGTGTTCCCAAGGATGTGGCTGAGCAGGCATTATCGCGAGAAGAATTAAGAACTCTGGTTATTGAAAATCACAGTATTCGTCCTGATGCCAAACAAAAAATGGTAATAAACCTCCTGGATTTGGAACACATAACCGTTGATGACATTATGGTTCCCAGAAGTGAAGTGGTTGGCATTGATATTACCGATAATTGGGATGATATTATTAAACAATTGGTTAATACCTATCTCACGCGCTTGCCGATTTATGAAGAAGACATCAATAATGTGATTGGAATTTTACATATCCGAACCATTTTACCTCGATTATCACAAGGAAAACTGGATTTGGAAGGCTTGTTGTCAGTTCTAAGAAAGCCTTATTTTGTTCCTGAAGGTGCTAATTTAACCACACAAATCAAGGAGTTCCAAAAACGCGAACGGCGCATGGGTTTGGTTGTTGATGAATATGGTGACATTCAGGGTTTGGTTACCATTGATGATATTCTTGAAGAAATTGTCGGTGATTTTACTTCCGAACCTAAAAATCGGGGTCGTCATATCATCAAAAAAGGGGAAAACGAATATCTGGTAGATGGACGAATTCAAATTCGTTCGCTGAATCGTCGATTACAATGGGATTTACCACTCGAAGATGCATCTACTCTTAGTGGCTTAATTACAGAGCATTTGGGCAACTTGCCAAATAACAACACAGC
>JAGRJP010000169.1 GCA_020442665.1 Lysobacterales bacterium | reverse complement strand
ATGAAGAGTTTGAAATAAAGCCCTCCGGATTTTCCAGCCACAGAAAATAATCAGACAGAGCTGACTTAAGTCTTGAATTATAAAGATTCAAAGCTTCAACTCTAATTGAGCTGTCTTCCAGTTTGTGAATTCTGGAACACAACTCATCCACATCCACCAGTTTTAGATTCAGGCGTTCCTCAGGTGTGACATAAACCAAAAGCTGTTCTGCGGCAGTTTTGCGGCTTCGCGCAACCGCAGGGTTAAGAATACCTGAAATAGCAGCCTGTTTTAAATATTCCAGTAACGCGTTTTTACTAAAATCCTGAGAAGTCATATCGATTTATTTTGATTTAATGTCATTTATAATATCACATAGTATTCTGTCAATCCGCTTATTGCTTTATTTACACTGCGGTCTGTAGAATTTTACGGCTGACATTTAAATCAATGTCCTGATGTTCGCCCAGTGCTGTAAATCCATGTTGTTCCAGTTTTTGCAAAACAGGCTCTATGGTGTTTTCACCCAAACTGACATCAGACAAGCGGACAGGAACCTGCATGATCTTAAAAAACTCCTCTGTTTTGGCAATGGCCTGTTCGATGATTTCATTTTCATTCGCGGAGTTCAGATTCCAGATGCGTCGACCGTATTGAATCAGTTTTTCGCGTTTGGTCTCCCGACACACCTTTAAAGTCGCAGGGAGTACAATCGATAAAGTTCTTGCGTGGTCAATATGATGCAAGGCAGTCAGTTCATGCCCTATCATATGCGTTGTCCAGTCCTGAGGTACACCTGAACCAATCAGGTTGTTCAGTGCCATTGTTGCCGACCACATGATATTTCCGCGAACTTCTAGGTCATTTTTAGTTTCTTCATTCAGTGCTTTTGGACCCTCTTCAATGAGGGTGTGTAAAATTCCCTCAGCAAACCGATCCTGAATTTTGGCATTCACCGGATAAGTGATGTATTGCTCAACAGTATGCACAAACGCATCAATCACACCATTACTGATTTGACGGTCGGATAATGTCAGAGTCGTCGCCGGGTCGAGAACTGCAAACTTGGGAAATGTCAGTGGTGAGCCGAAAAACAATTTATCATCGCCTTTTGACATCACACTGCCGTTATTACTTTCAGAGCCGGTTGCGGGTAATGTCAACACCACACCAAACGGAAGTGCATCTTTGACTTTCGCTCCTTTACTGAGGATGTCCCAAGGGTCTTCTCCTTCGTATAAGCTCGCAGCAGCAATAAATTTTACCGCATCCACCACAGAACCACCTCCAACAGCCAGTAAATAGTCGATACCTTCATTTTTAATGAATTGAACTGCTTTCATTGCTGTATCGTATTGGGGATTGGGTTCGATTCCTGAAAACTCAAGCCATGAATGATTTTTCAATGCATCCACAACCTGTTGGTAAACACCGTTTTTCTTGATAGACCCACCACCATAAATCACTAAAACTTTTGCATCCTTTGGAATTTCCCTGGTGATTTTTACGATTTGTCCTTCACCAAAGTGAATTTTGGTTGGATTTTGAAAAGTGAAGTTGAGCATAATGTTTATATATTTATTTAAGATTAAAGAATTATAAACCAAATAGGAAAGGATGAAATTGGAATCATATTTTTTAAATTGTAACAAACTAATTAATGATCTATTAAATTAAATGGCTTGTCTTTTATGTAAGGATATCTCTTATTTGCTGTTTCTATTAAGTCTTGTTTAAAACCAGAGAAATCCAATTTTGATAATTTTGTGCTCCATGGAGTGCATCCAAAATGATAAACAACTTCTTTATTGCTTTGCTGAAATGTATTTATCAAGACTTCCTGTAGATCACTATCCACATTTGCAAGAACTATAGCTGCATAAATTTTGGCTTCTAAAGATCCCTGATTGTATAGTCTTTTCATAATATTCTCAGAATCCTTTTCGTGCAGTAATATGCTGAAAGCATCAAATGATTTGGAAAAACTTGGAGCTGGTCCTATCCATAGGTGTTCAAATCGGTCTGTATTTTTTAGAAAATGAAATGCCAGCCGTCCGTTTTCAGAAATCTCATATTTTCCAATATCAACAAAATGAAGACTATCAACCGAATCTACCAGGGGTTCTTTTAGTAACTGATGATAGCCAATCACAAAAAAATAGCCCATAATCACATTGGCGAATAAATAGGTAAAAACATTTTGAAAAGTTGAATTCATAAGTATATGGATTCAAAAAAATTAAAAGAGTTCAATACCCGGGATAAATGAACCAATGAACCCATAAGAGTTCATTGGCGAATCAGAAATTTATTTCACTTTTTGCAAATGATTCACAAAATCCTCAGGTCCTTTAAAACCGAAGAAACTGGAGCTTTTCACAAGCTGACCATTGACGAAGAACAATGTTGCAGGTGGACCAATGATATTAAATTTCTTCATTAATTCTTTATCGGTTTCGTCCTGTTTTGTGACATCGGCTTTGAGGACAAAAAATCGTTCGAGTTCCTTTTGAACAGATTCATTGGAATAGGTAGATCCTTCCATTTTTTTACATTCCACACACCAATCGGCATAGAAATCCAGCAATATAGGTTTATCTGATTCATTCACTGCTTTTTGTAACTCGTCATAAGATTTCACTTTAGTAAATGTGAACTCATACTTTGTCAAAGGGTGCATAAAGTTGGTGTGTCCTTTGACAGCACCAATGATTTCGACAACACCAATAGCCAGTAATGCCAGTTTAAAGATAAAAAACAATGCGAGTGTTTTTCCTTGAGCTCCGTTTTTGACGGCATATTTAAACCAGAAAACAGAGGACAAAAGGGCTAAAGTTCCAAATAAGGCTAAAGTCACTCTGCCGGGAATGATGCGTGACAAGAACCAAATCGCCATTGCCAAGAGTGCAATGCCGAAAAAGGCTTTGACAACATTCATCCAGCCACCGGAACGTGGCATCCATTTACCTGCGGAAGCTCCAATGAGTAATAAAGGAACACCCATACCAATGGACATGGCAAATAATGCAAAACCTCCGACAACCGGATCACCGGTGTTGGAAATGTATAAAACAGCTCCGGCTAAAGGCGGTGCTACGCAGGGTCCGACAATAATTGCGGAGAGGAAGCCCATGATTCCAACGCCAATGTAAGTACCTGACTTTTGCTTGTTGCTGATTCCGGAAAGTTTATTTTGCCAAGAAGCCGGTAGTTGCAAATCGTAATAACCAAACATTGACATTGCCAAAGCCACAAATACCATACTGAAAGAAATGATTATCCATGGTTTTTGTAACGCCGCCTGAATATTTGCTCCTAATAATCCTGCAATCACACCGGCTGCGGTGTATGCCAATGCCATAGCGACAACATACACGAGGGAAAGCATAAAAGCTCTGGAACGAGTGATGTCACCTTGACCCATAATCAACCCTGAAAGAATTGGAATCATTGGAAAAACACAAGGTGTTAAGGCTAATAGCAATCCAAATCCGAAAAATTTAATGATTGTCATGAACCAAGAATTCTTTTCAATATCAGCAGTAATCTGGTCTTGTTCAGAAAGGTTTTGTTCAGAGTTGAGATTCGTTTCCGATTGATTTGAAAGTGTTTTTACAGGTAAATGGACTTCAATGGTTCTCGTTGCCGGAGGATAACAAATTCCCTCATCCACACAACCTTGGAAATCGGCTTGGAGTTGCAATTTTTCTGCTGAGTTATTTCGGTTGATTTGGACTTCAATTTCTACCAAATCAAAATAAACCTCAACGTCTCCGAAATGTGGGTCATTTTTAACAATTGCGGGTGGAAATTTAATATCAACAACGGTAATTCCGTCTGTTAGCGATAGCAGTTTGAATTTATCCTTGTACAAATAAACATTCGGGCTGAGAGTGAAACGGGCCGATAAAGTATCTTCATTCAAAGCAATGGTTTCAAATTTGAATGCTTCGGTTTCAGGCAACACTTCGTCCATCTGTCCTCCCCAGCTTGACTCACTTCCCGAACCGAGAGAACTGCCAGTTTTAGCGGAGAAAGGGTCATTGCCGTGAAGCTCTGCCGCTTGTGGAACCGGTAAAGTTAAATTGACTGTTTTGGTTTCAGGCGGATAACATACTCCGGCTTCCGCACAACCTTGATAACGAAACTTGAATGTCGTTTCGCGTTTGACCTGTGGGTTTTGATAAGGAATAATTATATCAATTGAGTGGTGATAAGTTTCAACTTCACCAAAGAACTCGTCCTGTTTCTTCTCTCCATCAGGAATCTGAGCCTCGCCAAACTCGACAGTTGCATCGCTATTTGGAAATTTGAAAGCATGCTTGTAAAGATAATATTTATCCGCTATATCAAAGTGAAGAGTAATATCTTCCATAGTGACTTTGGTGATTTTCCCTGAAAAGGCATCATCTGCATCCAGTAAATCATCTTGATTGAGCGCGAGTGAAATTTGGCTGTAGATAAATAGACAAGCAATAGCGATGAAATTAAATTTTCTCATAGTTGTTTTTTGTTGGTGTTTACTTGATAGATTTTAAACGCAGCAAAGTTTGTTGCAGACTTGCATTTGACCCGAGAGTTTGGAAATTATTCCATTTATTTTCATTTATTTTAAGATTGTTATCCATAAACTCCAGAAATTCGTTGATGCTTTGCTCATTCTGATAGTGTTTTAGAATTTCATCCGCTTTTGCGATTTGTGTTTTGCCAAAGATTAGCGATTGAATATTGTCACTTAACAAATAGTCTTCGGTTTGTAGAAAATAGAGCATCGCCGCGAATAATTTAATGGAACGACTATAATCAGATAAACCTTGAGTGAGTTTTTTCTGAGTCTCAGTTGGTTGAGAAATTTGACCTAGCAATGTTTGATAGATGAGTTTTTCCAGTTCTTTGGATTTGCCTTGAAATGCTTGTTGCACATCTTGACTTAATTCCTCCAAATGATTCACACTGATTATTTCAACACCGGCAATGGCTTCTGAGCCAATGAATTTATCACGCCATTCTTTTCCAATTTGCCAGTTTGATGTTAAGATTTTGGATGTGTCGGCTCGTGATGCCGTCAAAAAAGTTAATCGGTTTGGAACCAGACCAAAAGTTCCTCTTTTGAGAGATGTGTTGATGTTTGTTCCCACAATGGGAAGTGGGCAGTACTGTTGCAAGACAGATTCATCGCTGGAACCAAACAGGTAAAGATTCTCTTCATCATTGGTGAGTTTTTTCTCAAAAACTAATTCGTCATTGTAAAACCCTTTAAGACTAAAACTGAAATGTCCATAATAATTTGCCACATTATCATTATCTAAATGGGTTGGTGCTGCACGACGGTTTTCCCAGCCGACATTATCGTAACAGAGTTTAAGTTCACCCAATTTTAATTGGTCAGCAATCAACAAATGATTCGGAAATAATCCAAACAATGCTCGGGTGGGTTCTAAAGCAACACGAACTCCACAAGAGGTTTGTGCCTGACAGGCTTGAATTTGTGCATCTTTGACTTTGTAGTTGCTTTGTTGCTGCAAACCGTTCAATAAGTCCACATCACTTTCTTCTTTGAGATTTTGTTGGTTATATTCGTTAGCAACTAACTTGATTTCGGCTTTGCTGTTTTTCCATGACTGTTGAATTTTCTCGAAATGACGACTGAGAAGTTCTTGATAGTTATTGTTGATACAAGTTAGTTTTTTATTCAGACGTTCGCCTTGATTGATAACAGCATTAATTTTTTGTTTAATCTTTGGATATGCCTGTAAAAGTCCAGGCCAACGATCGGCAAACCAAAGGATGGACTCGGCAGCGAGTGACCACTCTAACGGGTTAGGTAACTCTTGTTCGTCATCCAGACACTCGTTCTGGGTTTCATTCGCATAAAGGATATTAATAATTTGCCAATAAGGTAAATTTAGAGCTCGGTCTATAGCTTCTTTAGTATCTATTTTAGTTAATGAACCAGCGAGTTCTCTGCTTTGGGCATTTTCCAATGCAGCACGGGCGAAGTCCGACAAACAACCGGTGAATTGGTTTTCGGAGATCGGTTGCTGTGGATTTGGCTCATGTTCGCGACTGATATTCAAACAAACTTCCAGTTCTTGCATGATTTTTTGGCGAAATGGCAGATTCATATATCTATCAAAGCCGGGTTCTACCAGTTTATAAATTCCACGGATTTTACTATTAAATTGCGGATTAAAAATCAATTCTTCACTGGCTTCAGGGATGATAAATCCTGTTTTTAACTCATCAATACTTTGCGAAATGATTTCTGACAAAGCTGAATTTACATTTGCCAATTCATCCGATTTTTCAGTAAACCAAGCACTGTTTATTTCAACAAAATTTTGCAGATTTTTTAAATCAGGAGTGGTAAATGAATCTTTGTGGCGGTAAAAATGAAAAGCCAATTCTTGCCAACTGAGAACCGAAGCAATGAGGTTGTTGGAAGATTGATTTAATGAAAAACGTAAAAAACTCTTAAACAAGTCTTTGTCATTTTCTGGAATCAATTTCTCTGATTGAAGCAAATCAGGCAGTTGAGAGAGTTTATCTTCGTTTCTAGACCATTTCAATAATTCTGACAATGTGTTGTATTTGGACTTCGTTGCCTCAACTTTCTCTTCAGAATTTTTGTCATTAATTTTGGGTTTTGATTCATCAAACAGATTGAATGTATCTGTAAAGACATCTGCCCAGTTGATTTCTTCGTGCTTGATGATTTCAGATAAAATGATTTGCCAAATTTTAGGAAGATGTAAATAAACATCAAAATCATCAGCATTATTGAGGAATTCCAACAAGTTTTTCGCTGAAATATCAAAATCTGATCGCATGTTATTCCAGGTTTGAATGTTCATTCCATGTGTATATTGACTGAGAATTTTGCCATATTCGAATTGAAAATTAATTGTTGGATTCACAAAGTCCTGTTCAGTGATATTTTCTATTGCTTTCTGCCAGATGCTTTGGGCTTGTTCCTGATTATTAAAAGAACTCAGAATATTCCAAACAGCTTGAGTGAGATGAATAGAGCCTTGAATGCCGTATTTTTTGCGAAGTTGGTAAACAATCGTGTCCGCATCAATGAGATGTTCAAACTGTGAAATTACCGGTTGTTCAGTGATTTCTGAAACTTCAGTAATTTCTGATTCTTTGGTTTCTATAGTTTGTGCATTAGCAAATTGCGAATTCCAAAAGGCGAAAACTATAATTGCAATGAAATAGAATGACTTTGTCATATTTGACGGTTATTGATACTCAAACAGTATTATGCAACATATCTAATGAAATATGAATTGGGTTTTAGTGCATTTGTGTATAAAATAGGTTTTTTTCATTTTTAACAAATTGATTCAATGAAACAATTGAAGATTATCACGACTGGCGGAACAATCGATAAATTATATTTTGATGATGCTAGCGAATACAAAATCGGACAACCGGTCATTGGAGAGTTATTGCACTCTTTCAATGTGGCGTTTGATTTTGAGGTATTATCGTTAATGAAAAAAGACAGTCTTTACATGACTGATGATGATCGTGAATTGATAAAAAAAGTCATTGAAAAATCAGAAGAAGAGCATTTTCTTATTACTCACGGAACAGATACCATGGTTGAGACGGCAAATTATCTTTCTGATTTAAAAGGAAAAAAAATTGTATTAACCGGAGCTTTAGCTCCTGCAAAGTTTCAAAATTCGGATGCGATTTTTAATATCGGATG
>JAGRJP010000168.1 GCA_020442665.1 Lysobacterales bacterium | reverse complement strand
ATTCAGGTTCGGATTTATGCAGAAGACAGTTTCAATGACTTTCTGCCCTCAACAGGACTCCTCGAACAAGTTGAATTTCCCCAACAGGATAACATTATTGTCGATACAGGAATCCAAAAAAGTGATTCCATCAGTATCCACTTTGATCCTATGATTGCAAAGATTGTTTGCTGGCAGGAAACTCGTGATAAATGTGTTGAGAAAACATTGCAAAGTATGGATGATACTTTTATATCAGGTGTCAAAACCAATTTACCCTTTTTGTCAGAAATCATGTCTCTGGATGTTTTTTCAGATAACCAAATTTATACCAACTCTTTGGATAATGGCACTATTTCGGTTGCGGTTCCGGAGATCGACAATCAAATTATATCAACCTTAGCTCATAAACTCTATTTTCAAGAGACGAACTCAATTTGGCAACAAACCAACCATTGGAGTAATTCAGGAGATTATTTCAATCATTTCAAATGGTTATATCATGGAGAAAATATCGTTATAAACGCTAAATTTCGTGACGATTCAGTTATTCTTGATGATGGCTCAGAGGAACAAGTTCTTGAAAACACCAAACTGTATAAATCTAATAAACAAATCTTACTGATTCATAATCATCATCGTTATATTTTTGACATCATCAATCACAAAGCCGATAGCCATATTCAAAGCAACAATAATATTGTTTCACCAATGCCCGGCAAAATCCTGCAAATTAAGGTGAGTGAAGGAGATAAAGTGACAAAAGACCAAACCCTGATTATTATGGAAGCAATGAAAATGGAATTGACACTAAAAGCCAATTCTGAGGGCAATGTGGAAAAAGTTTCAGTTAAGGAGAATGATATCGTTTCAGCGGGAACAGTGTTAATAGAACTGGTTTAAATTTTAATGACCTTGAATATAACGAAGCCACAACTTTGACTTCATTGATTGAAAAATAATTTGTAAAAAATGGAGTTGATTGATATCAATCAAAGTTGGTGGGCTCGGGCAGGATCGAACTGCCGACCCCCACGATGTCAACGTGGTGCTCTCCCCCTGAGCTACGAGCCCTCCGATTCAATTAACAATTAGCAATGAATGGTTTGTAATTATCAATAGAAGTTTGAATAAAAAACCTCGAAACCATTGATGATTTCGAGGTTGCGTATATTAGCTTTTAGGCTTTTTTATTGCAAGTTATTTGTTGTATTTAAGAGTTTTGTTCTTCTTGTGTCTGACAACTTTTAATTTGATTTTTTCCTGATCTTCAGCCTTGATAAGATATTTGACCACATCTTTCGGTGAACTCACGTCGTTATCATCGACAGATTTAATCACATCACCATCTTTCAAACCAAACACATTGCTTTCATCAACATGAAGGACTAAAACACCTCCATTAGTATCGAAGTATTCACTTAAATCATCACTCATTGAGCTCATTTCATGATGTTTTCCAAGTAGTTTGGAGGTGCTTTTACCATCGGATACAAAAAACTTAAATTCACTCATATCTTCAGGAAAAACAATATTGATATCTTCTTCGTTGAATTTGAATTGATCGTCACCGAAAACCATAACCTTAACTTCTTTGTTAAAGTCTCCATCATCAAATTTTTCAATCCATTTAAAGTGCTCGTCTTTGTCTTTCAACATATCGTGAATCACGATTTTGTGTTCCAGTTTTTTGGCTTCCACATCAAACTTCATTTTTTTGCTATCGCGTAAAAGTTCAACTTTAACCTTTTCACCTTCTTCGTATTTTGGAGCTTCTTTTTTAGACTTGTCTCCTTTTTGGCTTGTCATGTCTTGTCCGGCAATTTTCGTTACAATATCACCTTCTTTAATACCCGCAGCTTCTGCTCCGCTTTTTTCGATTATTTTGGTCACATGCCAGCCATCATCCTGAACATCAACATAAAAACCAAGCATTGGTTTATCATTGCCAACAACCATTTTGTCCATAACAATTTTGATTTCCTTGTCGCCATGCTCCCCTTTCTTAATAAACACTTTATGCATATCATCGTCGGTATTCCACTCAAAAACTTCTGCATCATCACCATCCAGTTGCTTTTTGATGATTTGGATGTGCTTTTCAATCTCTTTGTGTTCACCATCTGAGTCAATCACAATAACTTTATGGGATTTACCATCTTTTCCATCATGATCTGAACTAAGATGTAGGTCTGAACCTAACTGATGAATATCAGAACTCAGGTGTAACATTTTCAGTTCACCATTGTCCTCCATTTGTTTGATTTCTTCGGGTGTCAGTTCTTTGCCGTTGACGACCACTTTTTTCACCATTTTGTCACCATCTTGCTGGATTGTGACTTCAACTTGTTTCTCCTCATGCACTAATTTTTCATTGCCTGCGGAGACATTAAGTGCCATTGCCATCGTTGCTACTAATACTTTTAATTTCATAATCTTACCTCTTGGTTATATGATATATGGTTTAACTTTTTGAAAATCCTCTTTGTTGTTGATTTTGCGTTGCAGCAAAACCAAATCCCCCAATAAATCCAGCTTGGCTGCCAACAGCTGGGATTTACGATTCTTGTCCTGAGTTTGCTGAATGTCATTATCCAGCTTTGCCAAATAACTTTCGATATTGACAATTCTCTCGGTGATTTCTGAACCCGGTGGCGAATAAACCGGTGTTTCAGCAATCAATAATTGTTCCAGTTGCATGGTGCGTTTGACCAGTTCCTGTATCAGCAAGTCTTTTTCATCCAGTGTGTTTCTCTGCCAGAAAAATGCCAAACTCATAACGGCTACCGCCGCAATTGATAAAAATGTGACAAAACGATGTTTTTTAACAATTTTATTCTGTTTAAGCTGAGTTTGAATGTCCGCAAAAATATCTTTCGGCATTTCAATTTGCGGCATTTGTTTTAACTGCTGTGATAATTCGTTCATGACATTATTGGACTGCTTCATAGCCACCACCATTTTGAGTTAAATACATTTGAGCCAACTGTTTGGCTCTTGATAAATTGGTTTTAGAAAAACTGATACTTTTTCCAAATAAATCAGCAATTTCCTGATGATTCAAACCTTCAACTTCATACAACCATAAAACGCTGCGTGGAATTGTTGGGATTTTATTCAACGCAAATTCCAGACTAGAAATGGTCTCATGAGTGTCTCGATGAATCTGTTTCTCTTTAAAATCAACATTTGTGATTAAGTGAGAGTTCATTTTAATAAATGATAAAGTGGTATTGATGCAAATTTTACGAATCCAGAACCCTAAGGATTCAACCGACTGACTTTGGCTGATTCGGGTGAAAACTTTAACAAAAACGTCTTGTGAAACATCCAAAGCATCATGGCGATTCTGTACCATGCGATATATCAGGTTATAAACCGGTGATGCAAATAATTCATAAATCTTTTTTTGAGCGTTGCTGTTTTTCTTGCACGCTGATTTATAGGTTATTTCATCAATTGTTTGGTTAAAAACACTCACTATTTACATTTATTTTTTGTATTTGCTAACATTAAGACTCTACACAACCCAAAAGGTCACAAAATAGATAAAAATTTTCCGATAAAATATTTTCTTCTACTCATTATACTGATTATTGCTAGTGGTTACGGGCTTCTTTGGTTTTATCATAATGTGATACCAGACCCGTTGCCAAATAAAGAATTTTATTTGTTAATATTAATTTATTCGCTCATTTATTTAGTAGTTTCAATAGCTTATAAGAACATTAGTTTTATCGAACGCCATAGAGTCATTGGGATTCAATCCACTAAAAGCAAATATTTCATCATTGCAATATTATCTGCTTTAATAATTTGGGGCTCAGCTTTATTGATGCAGAAATTTTTAATCAATATAAATGCTATTGAAGAAGCTCGAGATTGGTATTTAATTAATCAAAACCATTTACCGGCAACCTTTGTGACAACTGTTGTATTGGCTCCGATAGTTGAAGAAATGCTGTTTCGTGGAATATTTTTACAGACCATGAGAAGATATTTATCACCTTTTTTGAGCATATTTATTGTTTCGTTGGTATTTTCAGTCGTGCATTTTTCATTGAGCAATGCGATTCCGTTGTTTGTGGCTTCAGTAGTTTATTGCATCATTACAATAAAATCTCAAAGCATTATTCCATCGATTATTGCCCATATCTTCAATAATTTTCTGACTTTTGCGTATTTTTTAAGACTCGTTTAAGTTACAATTAAGAATAATTCTCAATAGTGATACCAATAATGAAGAAAACAATTTTGTTGCTTACTTTTGCAATTTCAAGTTTCTCCTTTGCCGATGAGGCCAATCCAACTCAAGAAGAATATGCTCAAGCATTGCTAAGTGCGGTTGGAGATCGTGGACAAAGGCTCAACCAAATGATTCGTGCATTTGCTTCCTATTGTGGAACACCGGAACATTTTGGTTCAGGCATGGGTGGAAACTGTGATGATATTTATTATCAAGCCTTACAAGGAAACACTGCCGTTATTCTCAAGGTTTTAAAAGTTCTGCGACCCAGAGAAATTGTTCAATCAACCAGAAAGTCAACCGAAGTCATGGCTTCACAGCAAGCCAATATTTCTGCCAGAATGGCACATATTCGCTCCGGTGGTAATAACTTAACTCAAACAAACCAGCAAAATAATTCAAGCACCGGTATATTATCGTACAACTCTGATGGTTCCAGCGGAGGCGATTTTGTCTCACCTTGGGGATTTTTTGTCAACGGCAAATTCTCAAGTGGTGATTACAATTATGTTGATACCCAAGATGAAGGGTTTGATTTTGATACCGATGGTTTAACGATGGGAATTGATTACAGATTGAACGATAAATCAGCTCTTGGGCTGGCAGTTGGTTATGCTAAGTTCGAATCCTCCACTTTTGAGGATAGTTCTGTTAAAACCAAAGCAGTGACTTTTTCAGCTTATGGAACATTTAACATCACCGATAATTTCTATGCTGATGTGAAGGCCAGTTACAGCGAACCTGAAATCAATCAAGACAGGGTTTTAAATTTCATCGTTGGACCGAACCAAAATGTCGCTGTTGCCCAAGGCGAGACACAAAGTTATCAGCATTCTGTCGTCGTAAGTTCCGGTTATCAGTTTAACAGTAAGAACGGCTGGCAAATCACTCCGAGTTTGTCCTTTGAATATTCACAATCGAGTATGAATGAATTTGTCGAAAACGGTGCATCAGTCTGGAATGTCGCCTACAGTGAACAAACTTATAGAACTCTGAGATCTGTTGCCAGTTTGCAAGTTAATAAAGCATTGAGTTTATCACGAGGGGTGTTGATTCCATCATTTGGTGTGAGTTTTATTCATGAGAACCAAAACAATGACAACAACATGTACATGCGTGTTGATGGCATGCCGATTGATGAGTTTTTTGAAACTGACATGAACTTTGTGGATAGCGATTACAACTTGGCGAATATAGCTCTGACTTTTGTTGGCTCTCAAAACAAGCAAGCCTTTATTCAATATTCAAAAGTTTTCAACTGGAATGAAATTGACCAATATAATATCAATTTAGGTGCAAGGTTTGAGTTTTAGAAATTATTGAAAAAATGCGGTTGCTGACCATTGATTGACAACCGCATTATTACCTTTTCTCAACATCAAAGCGTGTCTTTGATAAAGATTACTTTCCATTGTAACCATAATTTGAGCATCAAACCATTCGGTTTTAGTATCTACTAATTGTTGAATATCGGTTTGACCCAGATTGTAAAAACGAATGATGGGATCGCTAAAAAAAACGCCGATATCACGATAAGATGCACCGCCCTCTTTATAAAGTAATAACGCATCTCGTTGTGAAATTTGATCATCCAATGATTTTAGCAATACCGCAGGAACGGTATTCACATTGAGTTTGGTTGGCGAATTTGATAACAATGGCAAAACCGTCACAAATTGTTTTAAACGCTGATAAATTTCTTCGTTGATACCTTCAATCAGTCTTAACTCGCTGATATGCTGAAAAGGTTGTCCGGCAGTTCGGTATGCTGGGTTTTGTGATAAATAGGAAACATCTTCAGCTCCCATTTGCATTGGAACTTGATTTTCATCCATCCAGTCGATAATTTTATCCGCTATTCCCACATCCATTTGTAAATTCGCCAATAGTCTTCGAAAATAATTAACACTCGGTGGATGAAAATTACCGCTGAAATATAAATTATTCAGATTGAACTTGCTGTTCATATCGTACATTTGCCCCGAAAGCACCGCATCCTCAAGCTGTATCCCACTGATCGGTTGATTCCAAACATCTCCGCTACTATCGAATTCAGGGTTTTCTTCATAGTCTTTGCGTAAAATATCTTTGGCCCACAACGCCATTCCACGAGCATAATGATAAGATTGATAAGAGGAACGATTGTTCGATTGTCTGGCAATATCCAGGGAGTTCCGAAACCAGATTTCTGTTGCTAACAAGGTTGCAATGGTAATCACCAGCAAAGTAATAAACAGTGCCACGCCTTTTTGCTTCTGCTTCGGCTTCAATCTCATCATGGATTTATTCCAAACATAAAGTTAAAGTTGGTGTCATTTTCGAGCTCTAAGTGAATTTGAACACTTTTTAGCGGTAATTCCGAGTTATTTATTGGCCATTTTGAAGAAGTGATTCCCACACTATTTTGATAATTGATACTAAACTCTCTGACATTTTCCATTAAAGCATGTTGCTGCCATTGGTTGGACGAAGCGGCATCCAGCATATTTCTGCTGGAACGATAAAGCGTTCCGTCTCGCAGAAACCATTGAACTCTTTGTAATTGCGAGCGTTTTTGAGCAAACGGGTTGCTGTTTCCATTACGTGAAAATACAACTGAGGAATAGGTACCAATAACTGAAGGTGATTGCTGTCCAAATTCATCCTTAACTTTTCGGTTTATCAACGAGTGAAAGTCCTTGTTCAAAAGCTGTGAAACCATCACTTCTTTTCTGATATTTTTGGCAACACTATCCGTATGAGACTTGGTTTCAATCAAACCATTGAGACCGGTGTAAGATATGGCAGAAATAATCACCATCAAACTGATAGCAATCAGCACTTCGAGCAAAGTCATACCCGATTGCTGGCGTTTCATCAGTACCATTTGAAGCCTGTCAGTTGTGCGTGAGAGTATTTGAAATCCGCTTCTTTACTGACTTTCACGTCCATTCTTAAAATATGCTCGTTGTTGGTTGGTTCGATATGAATTTGCCAGTTCCATTCCCTATTGCCACTCACTTGACGACCATCATAAGTCCCACTGGCAACATTATTTTCGAGATAATATTGCTCCAACACATTATTCGCAACTAAAACCGCATGATTGCGTTCGCGAATTTCTAAAAGGGTTTCAGCACGATTGGAATTGACTGTCACAATTGCCGAAAGTGAAATCGTCAATATCGCCAAACTGACAATCACTTCCATTAAAGTGAAGCCCGATTGTCGTTTACGATTCATCAACCCAACCACCTTGCATTTGCCATAATCCATCCGATTTAACCTGATAACCGTGTAACTCGGTTGCATCGGTTATTTTGGCAACAAATTCACTCAACTGGCCATTAGCATCACATAACAACTGCGGAATTTCAGAAAAATCTTCATCCAAAACCAAATTCTGATCGTCAATTTCCAGATTCAGCATAAATCCCTGATTAAAAAGATGCGGAAAAAGATATTCCGTCTCAATATCCAGCCATTGCTGCTGATAAAAGCGGGAAAATGTATAACCATTGAGAGCAAATTTGACTCCGTACGGAATATTTTGCAATACCGCCTGATCACAAGCATACTCAATCGAAGATTGCAGAATCTGACCTTGTTGCTGTAAATTCCGCTCAACCGAACCGGAATTCGTCATTTGCACACCCAACACCGTCAAAATTGAAATAATGACCACCACAATCAAGATTTCAATCAATGTGAAGCCGTGATTGTGTTTCATGGCATTAATAATTCTTACCAGTTACCGACATCCTGATTTTCGCCTTCGCCACCGGGTTGACCATCTGCCCCGAAAGAGTAAATATCAACTTCACCGTGATTGCCCGGATTGAGATATTGGTAATCATTTCCCCAGGGATCTTGAACCAGTTTTTCAACATAACCACCCGGCTTCCAGTTTTTCGCTTCCGGTTGTCCGCCCGGCTTGGAAACCAACGCCTGCAAACCTTGCGATGTCGATGGATAATTAAAATTATCCAGTTTATACATACTCAGAGCTTTTTTCAGATTGGAAATATCGGATTGAGCTCTGGCAACACGAGCTTTGCCCGGCTGATCCAGAAACTGTGGAACAACCGCAATCGCCAAAATACTGAGAATAACGACCACAATTAAAATTTCAATCAATGTAAAACCATGTTGTCTTTGCTTTTTCATCACAAATAATCAGATTTAAAAGTGAGATTATAACCCAAACCACTAAAAAAGCGATTTGCCATGAGAATTATTTAAGGTCTGGGATGATATAAAGGAATACAGAATGATTTTTTATTATTCCCAAAACTCGCTAAAATCCTTACAACTTGAGCTGTCGTATCCTTTTCCATAAAATAAATATCTTAAAAAATCTATTGATTCAAAATCTTTTAATTCTATTTTCATCATTAGAGTAGAAATAAACAAATGGTAATAAATTGTATTATCGCATGCCTTTTTATTAACATAATACTCAATCAGTAGGGGTTTGTTTTTTGAATCATAAATGATATGTGACACTAATGACTCAGACCAGTAAAACAATAACAAGGACATGTCATCAATATTTAACTCCAAGCCTGTTTTCTTATTATATTCTGTTAGAACACAATATCGAATTAAGTCATCATATGCAGAGTATTTTGTATATTGAGAAAACATTCTCATATTCTTAATTGGATTGTTTTCAATACAAATTTTTGAACTGTTAAATAACTCTACAAACTCATCCGGTATCAATATGCTGAGAGCAATACTAGCCTCATTTGCATCGATACTATTACCAACACGATTTAAATCCTCTATTTGCTCTTTAGACAATTTAATAGGTTCGATATTTTTACTGGTAAAAAAATCTGGTTTTTCTATTTGAAAAACAAACCAATAAACTAATATAAATAAAACATTCATAATTTTTAACCTCGTTCCCACGCTCCGCGTGGGAATACAAATTTAAAATCCATCAGGTATTTCAATATCCAACATGCCTGATTCCCCTGCATAAATCCTTGCACTGCTATACCGCCAGTGTTCAGGGTTATCAACATATCCTCTTTTTACTGGATTGTTATGAATGTAGTTCACTCGTTCAATCATCATATCAGCATTTTGAATTTGTTTAGGCTGAAAACCTTCCTGCCAAAGCTGCAGCTCCCTATCCGTTTTGTGTGCTATTTTATAAAATTTCAATTGATCCAAAATGGACTTGGCGTTTTGCTTTTGCAAATAGTCGATTATGCTTCTGGCAGTAAAACTTTTAAATCGAGTCATATCGTTCGAAACATCATCACTTTTAACAATAAGATGTAGGTGGTTTTCTAATATAACAAATGAATAGATTGTTAAGCCGGAGTTGTCCTGTAGGTATTTTAAGCAGTCTATTACAATTTCTACAGTTTGTGGTCGTGTAAATATGGGTATCCAGTGCAAGATAGTGCATGTAATGAAATAAGGATAACTAGAATCGTATATTTTGTATCTGCTTCTGCCCATATATCTTTTTCTTTCTCGCTCCAATGCTCATTATAGACCTTGCATTCTCGCTCCCACGCTCTGCGTGGGAGTGGTAGTATTGGCTATTAGCGGATTGTAACATATTAATCTTGACCTCGCTCCAATGCTCTGCGTTGGAGTGTATACATTCAGATTTAGATATGCATTCCCACCCAGAGCGTGGGAACGAGGAAAATAC
>JAGRJP010000167.1 GCA_020442665.1 Lysobacterales bacterium | reverse complement strand
TATATGTCAAGACGTAATACCATTGTTGTTCCCGGTGGAAAGATGCAGCTGGCTATGGAAGTAATTTTGCATTCAATTATTGAACGTATGTTGCAAAAGTCGAAAAAATTACGCAAATAGTATCAATTCAAAATGGTTGAAAGCAGTTTTGTATTTAAATAAAACTGCTTTTTGCCGGTAAGATTTTCATTACATCTGCAAAGATTCCTGCTGCTGTGACATTTGCACCGGCACCATATCCTCGAAGAACCATTGGAATCGGCTGATAATATTGGCTGTAAAATGAAATCGCATTTTCGCCATCTTTTACCGTATATAGTGCAGAATCAACAGAGACTTTGACAATTTTGACAGAGCAACTTTCTCCATCTACAATTCCAATATACCGTAAAACACAATTATCTTGTGCGGCATCTTGGGTGAGTTGGTTGATAGATTCATCCAAAGAAGGCAGCTTTTGCATAAAATCATCAGTGGTTTCGCAAGCATTGAGATCATCAGTCAATAATGATTCCACATTGACATTTTCAAGTTCCAGATTGAGTCCGGCTTCTCGGGCAATAATCAAAACTTTTCGAGCAATATCCATTCCAGATAAATCATCTCTGGGATCAGGTTCGGTGAAGCCTTTTTCTTTGGCTTTGTTAACCGCTTCAGATA
Source organism: Lysobacterales bacterium (assembly GCA_020442665.1). Lineage (GTDB taxonomy): Bacteria > Pseudomonadota > Gammaproteobacteria > Xanthomonadales > Marinicellaceae > NORP309. Next base: position 924 of record JAGRJP010000167.1, on the reverse strand, counting down.
TTGACATTCCTTCGTCCAGTTTGCCAAAAATATAAGACATTGAACCTGAAAGAATTCCTTCAAACTTAATCAACTTATCACCGGCACGAAGTAAATTTCTGAATGTATCGATAACCGGCAACCCAGCACCGACATTGGTTTCGTAATTAAACTGACGATTCGTTTTAAGTGCTGTATTTTTGAGTTTTATGTAATAAGAGTAATCTAAAGTGTTCGCTTTTTTATTGGCGGCTACGACATGATAGCCGGCTTTAAAGAAGTCAAGGTAAGCAGAGGCAACGCTTTCAGAAGATGTGCAGTCAACAATAATCGGGTTAATCATGTTTGTTTGTTGTCTGAAGGTTTTGAGTTTCTCTCTGCTGATATCTTGCAACTCGGTTTTCATCAGCTCTCTGTAATTGGCAATATCAATACCTGAGCCATCAAGTAATGCTCCTTTGGAGTTCACAATTCCACAAACTTTGATATTAATGTTTTGTTTTTGTAAATACTCATGTTGCTTCTCAATTTGTTTCAGGAACGCTTCGCCAACTAATCCGCAACCGACAAGAATAATTTCGACTTGTTGAACCGAATTAAAAAATAATTGATGGCAACTGTTTAAAGCTCGCTTGGTGCGATTTTCTTCAATGACTGCTGAAATCGAGCGTTCATTGGAGCCTTGCGCAATGGCTACAATGTTGACGTTGGCAACGGCGAGAGACTGAAAAAATTGAGCGGCTGTGCCACGACGTTTTTTCATGTTGTCGGAAATCAAGGTTATTACTGAAAGGTTGTCTCTGAAATTGATTGGCTCCAGCATATTGTTTTTGATTTCCAGTTCAAAAGCCTTTTGCAGACATGACTCGGCCTTATCTTTGGATTGAGTATCAATGCAAAAACTGATTGAATATTCTGAGGAAGACTGGGTAATCAAGACAATAC
>JAGRJP010000166.1 GCA_020442665.1 Lysobacterales bacterium | reverse complement strand
TGATTTTAATAAATTTTGTGAACTACGGTAGTTTAACATTTTTTCAAATTTCTTGTGTTTCGAGCAAAGGTCTCTATTACTCATTTTTTGTTATTTATCTGTATCCGCCCAACAAGGTCCTGTGGCTCCTTGTGTGGACTGTGAGTCTCTATCAAAACGAACCGAACCTCATAATGGGATGTGGTATAATCCGGATCAATCAGGAAGCGGAATGACTCTTGATGTTCAGGATGGCAAACTGTTTGGCGTGGTTTTTGGATACGATGATGATGGAAAGTCCAGATGGTGGACATTTGTAAACGATTTATCACCTTCTAATGAACCCAATATCATGTGGACACTCAATGCTGATTTGATGCAGTTTGAGAATGGCAATAGTTTCAATAATGATTATATTTTTCCCACTCAAACCAATTATGAGGGACAAATTTCACTGAAGTTCACACAAAAAAATCATGCTCTGTACAGTATCAATGGTGGTGAAGAGCAAAATATCGTGCCAATTATCTTTGGTGTTACAAAAAGCAGAGATTTTCCTGAACAAACATCCTATTTAATTCCAGAGCTAGAGGGAGTTTGGACTTTTGTTTATCAATACAATGAGAGTCATCCAGATGTTCCTCCAGAGCCATATAATATATTTTCAGAAGCGGTAGTAATATCTTCTAAAAATATTGGTGATATCACACAAGATGGTATTATTGATATTGGGTTTTCTGTCAGTAGATATGACTTTTTCCCAAACAGTCACCATATTGGCTTTATTTATTGCTATGTTACTGAAGAAAGTAATGAGGTTGTCGGTCCATCATGTGAGTTTCTGGACACAAGAGGATTGTTGGGAGATATTGAAATCAAACCCGTTTATAAAATGAAACTTGGTGGAATAGGTGCATTTAGATTGTTTGGTGAAGATGTTGGAGGCCATACATTTGAAGGTATAAGAATTAATGCTAAAGACTATTAAAATTGATAATATAAAATATTGTCTCTGAAAACAGCTATGAATGATGAGTTTTCAATACTGCTACAATCATTGTAATACCGATTATAAATGATGTTGGCTCATTTGGTCAGAGCCGACATCATGAAAGTTGAAGAAATTATCAATATCTTATCTTTTAAATAATGCCATGGATTCAACATGTGAGGTGTGGGGAAACATGTCCATCACGCCGGCACTGATGAGTTTAAAACCAAGTTCATTCACCAGATAATCCGTGTCTCTTGCCAGACTTGCGGGATGGCAGGAAACATAAAGCAATGTGTCTGCTTTGGTTCGTGCAATTAATGGCAGTATTTCAAAGGCTCCACTGCGAGGCGGGTCAATCAGAACTTTGGTGTATTCTTTTTGAAACCAGTCAGAACTTTCATGATTTAAACGCAAATCAGCAACGTGAAATTCGATATTTTGCAAATTGTTAATTTTTGAGTTGTGCTCAGCTCTTTCAACCAAAGACTTTTCACCTTCAACACCAACCACTTGTTTCACCTTTGTTGCCAACGGCAATGTAAAGTTGCCTAAACCGCAGAATAAATCCAGAATCACATCGTTTTCAGAGATTTCCAATAATGATAATGCCTGCGCAATCATTTTTTCGTTCATTCTTTTGTTAACCTGAATGAAGTCGCTTGGCAAGAATTCCATCTTTATTTTGTATTCAGGAATTTCAAAAAATAATGGTTCGGACTTTTCCGGATTGTCGGTTAATTCGATGATGGTTTTTGGACCTTTGGATTGCAGGAAAACCCTGACTTTGTGGTTGCTGGAAAAATTCAAAAAGACACTTCTGTCTTTGATTCCAATTGGTTTGAGGTGGCGAAAAATCAAAGCTACATCATTGTCGGCAATAGATGCTTCAACTTGTGCGATATGCTGTTTGATATCCAGCTTTTCAATCATTTCAGCGATGGGTTGCAGCAATTGATCTAATGGTTTTTGCAGAATTTTGCATTCATCCATTTCCGCAACATAACGTCCGTTTTTCTCTCTAAAGCCAACTAAAACCTTATCTTTGGCAATCACCCAACGCACCGATAAACGAGCACGACGGCGATAATGCCATGAGGAGTCGGTTAATGGCGACATCCAGTTTTGTGGTTGAATCTTTGCCATTTT
>JAGRJP010000165.1 GCA_020442665.1 Lysobacterales bacterium | reverse complement strand
ATCGAATTGGTCTGGATTTGGTGATTGGTAAAGATTTTGAGTTGGTCAATCCACAACAAGATAATCGTTTTCGTGAATACTGGAATCTTTATTTTGAAATCATGCAAAGGAATGGAGTTACACCGGAAATTGCCAAAGCCATTGTACGAACACGTTCCTCGGTGATTGCAGCATTGATGGTTAAACGTGGTGAAGCCGACGCAATGCTTGCAGGACTTGCCGGAAGATTTTCAAAAGTATTGAAACATATTATTGAGGTTTTAGGACTTAAAGAGGATGTTCAGCAACCTTCGGCGGTGAGTGGAATTTCCACAGAATACGGTAACTTTTTCTTTTGCGACACCCATGTGAATGCTGATCCGGATGCAGAAGAAATTGCTGAAACAGCACTCATGGCTGCAGAAAAGCTCAGAGATTTTGGTAAATTTCCACGATTGGCATTGTTATCTTATTCCAGTTTTGGTTCCCGAGGTGGCAGAAGCCCGAAAAAAATGCGTGAAGTTTTGGAGATTTTGAGAAGGAAAGCTCCGGAGCTTGAAATTGAAGGAGAAATGGAAGCGGATATCGCTTTGATGCCAGAATTGAGAGAAGCTGTATTTCCAAATTCAAAGCTGAGTGGCAGAGCCAATTTATTCATAATGCCAAACCTTGATACAGCCAATGCAGTGATAAATATGCTTAAATGTTTCACCAAAGGAGTGACCATTGGTCCCATTCTATTGGGAAGCAAACAAGCCGCTCATGTATTAGTTCCCACATCATCCGTCCGCCGAATCATAAACATGACTGCGATGGCAGTTGTTGATGCACAGAAAAACGAGAAGTAAAGACAAATGACAGATATTACAAACCAAATTGATATTGATGCTCAGGAAACACAGGAATGGCTGGATGCCTTAACTGCAGTCATTAACGAAGAAGGCCCGGAACGAGCTCACTTTTTAATTGAACAATTGATTGATTTGAATCGTCGCTCCGGCGGACATTTACCGTATGAAGCAACGACAGCTTATCTGAATACCATTCCACCCGAGAATGAAAAGAAATCTCCCGGTAATGCGGATTTAGAGTGGAAAATTAGGGCAATTATTCGTTGGAATGCGATGGCGATGGTGGTTCGGGCAAATCGTCGTCCGGGTTCACTTGGAGGTCATATTGCCAGTTTCGCGTCAGCTGCAACTATTTATGATGTTGGCTTCAATCATTTCTTCCGTGGTCATGATCACGAATGCGGCGGTGACTTGCTTTATGTGCAAGGACATAGTGCACCGGGTTTTTATGCCCGTTCTTTCTTGGAAGGTCGATTTAGCGAAGAAGATTTGGATAATTTTCGACGTGAAGTTGGTGGCAAAGGGCTATCATCCTACCCACACTCATGGTTGATGCCGGACTACTGGCAGTTTGCTACGGTTTCTATGGGTTTAGGACCTTTACAGGCAATTTATCAGGCACGATTCATGAAATACATGCAGAATCGCGGGTTGATTCCTGTTACTGACAAAAAAGTCTATTGCTTCTTGGGTGATGGAGAAACCGATGAGCCGGAATCTCTTGGCGCTATTTCCATGGCAGGACGTGAAAAACTAGATAACTTGGTTTTTGTGGTGAATTGTAATTTGCAAAGGCTTGACGGTCCTGTTCGTGGCAACAGTAAAATCATTCAGGAACTGGAAGGAGTATTTCGTGGTGCCGGATGGAATGTGATTAAAGTGATCTGGGGGTCTTATTGGGATCCACTCTTAGCAAAAGATCACAAAGGCTTACTCCGTAAACGCATGGAAGAAGCCATTGACGGTGATTATCAAAATTATAAATCCAAAGATGGTGCTTATGTTCGTGAGCATTTCTTCGGAAAATATCCGGAACTGAAAGAAATGGTTTCCAACATGTCTGATAACGACATTTGGAGATTAAATCGTGGCGGACACGATCCGCACAAAATGTATGCCGCTTATGCCGCTGCCAATGAACATAAAGGGCAACCGACGGTTATTTTAGTCAAAACGGTTAAAGGTTATGGTATGGGTAACGCCGGTCAAGGATTGAATATCACTCATCAACAGAAAAAAATGAAAACTTCAGCAGTGAGGCATTTCAGAGATCAATTCAATGTTCCGATTGCGGATAAAGATTTGGATGATGTTCCCTATTACAAGCCACCTGAAGATTCCGAAGAAATCAAATACATGAAGCAACGCCGTGCGGAATTAGGTGGTTCACTCCCTAGGCGAGTGGTGGATTATCAAAAACTGGAAATACCAACATTGGATAAATTTGCTTCTATCATGGGTGATTCCGGCGATAGAGAATTTTCAACAACAATGGCATTTGTGAGAATTCTTGCTATTTTATTGCGTGACAAAAATATCAAAGATCGAATTGTCCCAATTGTTGCTGATGAAGCCCGTACTTTTGGAATGGAAGGTCTGTTCCGTCAGTTGGGGATTTATTCTTACCAAGGACAGAAATACACACCGGAAGATGCTGATCAATTGATGTTTTATAAAGAAAGTAAAAACGGACAGGTTTTACAAGAAGGAATCACCGAAGCCGGAGCTGTTTCGTCATGGATTGCAGCTGCGACGGCTTATGCCAATTATGGAACAGCAATGATTCCATTTTTTATTTACTATTCAATGTTTGGCTTTCAACGCATTGCCGACCTGTGTTATGCCGCCGGTGATATGCGTGCCAAAGGCTTTTTACTCGGCGGGACTTCAGGGCGAACCACATTGAATGGTGAAGGATTGCAACATCAAGACGGTCATTCTCACATAATTTCCTCAACTATTCCCAATTGCGTTTCTTATGACCCGACTTATGCTTATGAGTTGGCAGTCATCATGCAAAATGGTTTGCAAAGAATGTATGCTGATGACGAAGATGTTTATTTTTATATCACTTTGATGAATGAAAACTATCATCATTTTGAAATGCCTAAAGGAGCTGAAAGCGATATTCTTAAAGGAATGTACAAACTCAAATCCGGCAAAGGAAAAATTAAAGCTCAACTACTTGGAAGTGGTGCTATTCTTCGTGAAGTGATAGCAGCTTCTGAAATGTTGCAAAGGGATTTTAAAGTGGCTTGTGATATTTGGAGTTGTACCAGCTTTACCGAATTGAAACGTGACGGACAAAAAGTCAATCGTTTCAATCGCTTGAATCCGGATAAAAAAGCCAAAGTTTCTCATGTTGAAAAGTGTTTGGAAAAGGCTCAGGGACCAATTATTGCAGCGAGTGACTATGTTCATGATTTTGTTGAGCAAATCAGACCTTGGGTTAAAGCGGATTATAGCACTTTGGGAACCGATGGATTTGGTCGCTCGGACACTCGTGAAGAGTTGCGTTCTTTCTTTGAAGTGGACAGAAATCATATTGCTTATACAACAGTAACAGCATTAGTCAAATCCGGTGATTTACCAAAAACAGCACTTGCCAAAGCCCAGAAACTTTATGAAATTGATACCAGCCGACCTGATCCGGTGGAGGTTTAATCATGAGCCAGATTGAAATAATAAAAGTTCCTGATATTGGTGATTTTGACAGTGTTGAAATTATTGAAGTTCTGGTTGCCGAGGGTGATAGCATTAATGCCGATGATGTTATTATCACTTTAGAAAGTGAAAAAGCGACTTTGGAAGTTCCAAGCCCGGCATCTGGTGTAATTAAAAAATTATTAGTTAAACTCGGAGATAGTGTGTCGCAAGGTACAGATATGCTGGAGCTCGAAATCAGCGAAAGTGCCAACGAAGAGCCAAAAGCTGTGGATGAGCCGGCCAAAGTCGAAAAAACCGAGCAAGCGAAAGTAGAAAAACCGACAAAAACAGAAACAGCAGAAATGCCCAAAGAGGTTACACGCAAACCTCCACCGGTCACTTTGCAGGCGAATAACCTGACCGGTAAAAAAGCACATGCATCACCGGCAATCCGCAAATTTGCTCGTGAATTGGGTGCAGATATCAATTTAATTCCCGGAACAGGCAGAAAAGGTCGCATTACCAAAAATGATGTTAAATC
>JAGRJP010000164.1 GCA_020442665.1 Lysobacterales bacterium | reverse complement strand
AAGATACTTGGGGAAGATTGGATGCCTTAACTTCATTGAGCTCATGATCGCCACGAATAACCAAAGCAAAAGGTCCGTCAACACCTTCTACCAACAGTGTTTTTACCAGTTTTTCAGGTGAAATATTTAAAAATTCAGACACTTCAGCAATGGATTTTTTGTTTGGTGTATCGACCGTTTTTAATTCTTCTTGAGGTTTCTGACGCTCGGTTGTAGGAGGTAAAACCTCACATTTTTCGATATTAGCTGCATAATCGCTTTCAGTCGAATACGCTATCGCATCTTCTCCCGAATCGGCCAGTACATGGAACTCATGTGAACCGGTTCCACCAATTTCTCCGGAGTCTGCTTCCACGGGGCGATATTTCAGGCCAATTCGTTCAAAAATATTGCAATAGGCCTGATGGATGATGGCATAAGTGTTTTTCAAGCAATCCGTTGAAAGATGGAACGAATAAGCATCTTTCATCAAAAACTCACGAGCACGCATGACTCCAAATCGAGGACGAATTTCATCTCTGAATTTTGTTTGAATTTGATAAAAAGTGATGGGTAACAGTTTGTATGATTTGATTTCCTTGCGAGCAAAATCAGTAATGACTTCTTCATGAGTTGGTCCAAAACAAAAATCTCTTTCGGCTCTGTCCTTGATTTTTAAAAGTAAGCCACCGTATTTATCCCAACGTCCAGTTTCCTGCCATAATCCAGCCGGTTGAATTGAAGGCATCAGCATTTCCAGGCAACCGGCTTTGTCCATTTCTTCACGAACTATTTTTTCAATTTTTCTTAAAACTCGCAAACCTAAAGGAGTCCAACTGTACAATCCTGAACCCAAACGGTTCAGCATTCCGGTACGAATCATAAGTTTATGACTTACGATTTCCGCATCAGCCGGTGTTTCTTTTCGGGTTTGTAAATGAAATTGTGTTGCTCTCAAAAGTCTCGTTCCCATTGAAAAAGGGATATGATAACGTAATGTCCGGTTATTGAATAGCTATTTCCCCTAACTGTATGGATTTCCTAGGTGTTGGAAATTAATAACACAAATTTCTTTAATAAATAATATCTCCACAATAAGCACTAAATGCCTGAATTGACATTTCTTCAACTATTGAATCCGGCTTAGTTATGATCAATATTTCACCATTTTCAGTGACTTGTTCTGTACCTAAATCAACTAGTCCGGGATCATCACCAATTTCCATGAAACCAGGACCATGCGTAATTTTATAGATCTGATTTGTCACAGAGTTATTAAAGTCGACTCCATTACCAATTGAACTCATAACTTCCCATGTTGGAATAGCTAATCCATTCTCATCAAGCTCATAAACTAATTCATTGTTTTCATTGATATTTTTTTTGTATGTAAAGTCTGCGGCAAAAAGATTTAGTTTGTCATCTCTGCGATAAGTATATTGAACACGTCCTTCACTTTTTTCTCCCGCTGTCTCTAAAATCTGACCATTAATGTTGCAGGTATCTTCCCGAGACTGTTGTCTGGGAATCAATGAATTTAAGGTTACAGATTTAATAATTTCTCTGTATGGATTGGTATCAAAATAATTTTCATCATATTGATTGCCTGCATTTTCAACTAACCAGGATTTAATATTGTCAGAGAAATCAAAATCAAACCGTAATCGATTATCAACTAGTTCACCGTTTAAATCTCTTACTCTGTATTTTGTGAGTTTACCTATGGCTTGCGTTGGTTTACCATTTTCTGATAAATCACCAGTTGGTATATATACAGGAATAGAATAACTGTCTCCCTCCAAGGGAACTTGGCCGGTAGCTATTAACCAAAAAGGTTTTCCATCAGGCTTGGTGGTAAAAATAGCGTCAAAAGCGAGTAATGGATTATTCTGATTTGCATTGTTTATTAATGTTGTTGATAGAATTCCTTGTCGTGGAATTTCAGATGATGCCCAAACATTTCTACTAAATATGGTGGGAAAATCAGGATTTTCTTCAACGGCGGATGGTTTTGCATTTAAATAGTAAACGTCTTGCCCCCCATTAAATGTTGCCGTGTAGGCAATATGAGCGCCTAGATTATCAGACTCCATATCAATATAATCGCCCATTTTTCGCTGAACCGGATAGCCCAGCAAATGATTAAAGTAGGGACTGATCCCCTGTTCTTGGGCAAATGTCATACCGGCATCATACGAGTAGGTGTAGTACAGACTCGATGTGGCGATGTTTCCAACGGAACCATCACGGTTTCTGGTATCATTCCATATCACATCAATTCTGCCATTGGGTGCAACAGACATCGTTCCCAGCCACTGCCAGTTTCCGGATTCATCGGTATTTATTCTTCTGGGTTCTGAAAAAGTAAGACCGCCGTCGGTGCTTCTGACAAACATGATATCTAGAGGATCATCCGGATCGGCGGAGTTGATTGAGCCGAGGACGTAAACATTATTTTCAGAGGCTCTGTTAGACTTGTCCAGATTGACATTGAGCTGCCCGTCAAGGCCAACCTCATTGACTATACCTCCTATTCGTACCGGTCCGCCCATATCAACTTTTGTGGTTTGATGAAACGTCGGTGCCGGATTTTCAGGGTTGGCTGATTTTGCCAAGTAAAGTGTTCTATAACTTTGCCCATAGCCCTCAATACCAATAACATAAAAATTTTGATCATTACCAAAATCGACTGTTCCGAATATAGGATTTCTTGGAATTGTTACCGGATATGTAAAAGTATTTGATCCATAAATCAAGTTGTTATAGGTGCTGGGAGCATAACTGTTTCCTGCAACATTCCATGCTGCATAGATGTTTCCTCTCCCTGGTCCATTTGTTTTATCAATCGCGAACCAAGATTTGTCACCTCCATAGGCATTCAATTTGTTTGTCCAAGTTCTACCGCCATTCACAGACATCCATTGATCAACATTGAAAATATTGTTCACAACCTTCAAACTTTGATAATAAAATGTTCCGTCGGCATCCGACTCCAGCACCGGATCACTTCTGAAAACGCCCGGCTCAAATACTTCCTGATAGTTCCATGTTATACCGCCATCATCACTATAACTTCTGCCCGCTTGACGAAAGTCACTTCCTATGGAATTAAATTGGCGCCATCCTATGGCAATTTGATTAGGGTTAAGAGGATTGACAGCGATGGAAGGCTCATTGGCAGCATCTCCACGGATATCATTGCCGTTGATATCAACATTCACTTGGTAACTGGTAAAACCCCGTAACTGGAAAATCGATTTAATTGCTGGTGGTGCGGTGGGTAAATTCAATACCTCTTTTGGATAATAAACAGAGTCTTTAGTAGGTGTTTCCAGTAAATACTTGTTAATTTCTTGAGCATGAGTGGAAGAACCTATAAATACAAGGATTGGCAAAAGTTTCTTTTTCATCACATCACCTTTTGTTTTTTCTTTAGTATATCTCAAAAAAAAAGGAAATTCATCCTTCAAAAATCAATCAGAGTTTTATAGTTATCAAAAAAGTTCATTACTTTATTGGGCGTGTTAACTTTTTTGAGTTTATTTGCCGATTTTATCGACTGTTATATTTGCTTCTGCTAATATTCGTAAGTCCAAGCCTTTGGAGTTTTTCTCCGTCAAAATGCAGGACACGATGAGTTAATAGTGTGTTGCATCAATACATTTTAACTCTCTGAGATACTGATTTTTTAACGACAACTTTAGAGATTGATTATGAATGCCCAAGATATACTTGCTTTGATAAAGGAGCAAGAAATTGCTTTTGTTGATTTACGCTTCTGTGACACTTTAGGAAAAGAACAACACGTTTCGTTGCCTGTTTCTGCAGTCGATGAAGATTTGTTTGAAGATGGAAAAATGTTTGACGGTTCTTCTATTGCTGGTTGGAAGTCTATCAACGAATCTGATATGGTTTTAATGCCAGATCCAACAACTGCTTTTGTTGACCCTTTTGCAGCAGCATCCACTTTGATTATTCGTTGTGATATTCTGGAGCCAAATACTATGCAAGGATACAACAGAGATCCTCGATCATTGGCAAAAAGAGCTGAAGCTTATCTCAAAAGTTGTGGAATTGCTGATACCGCGTTTTTTGGTCCGGAACCGGAGTTCTTTATTTTTGACGGTGTTCGCTGGAAATGTGACATGCATAAAATGGCGTATGAAATAGATTCACGTGAAGGTGCCTGGGATTCTTATGGAAATGTTGAAAACAATACCGGCCATCGTCCTGGAGTTAAAGGTGGTTATTTCCCGGTGCCTCCAGTGGATTCATTAAATGATGTTCGTGCAACCATGTGTACAGTGTTACAGGAAATTGGTATTGAAGTTGAAGTTCATCATCACGAAGTGGCGACTGCCGGACAATGTGAAATTGGCGTGAAGTTTAATACGCTTTTGAAAAAAGCTGATGAGCTACTAATGATGAAATATGTGATTCATAATGTGGCTCATGAGTACGGATATACGGCAACATTTATGCCAAAACCGCTCGTTGGTGATAACGGTAGTGGTATGCATGTTCACCAATCCTTGTCAAAAGATGGAAACAATCTCTTTTCAGGTGACAAATACGGTGGGTTGTCTGAAGAAGCACTGTATTATATTGGTGGAATTTTCAAACACGCTCGTGCGATTAATGCGTTTGCCAATCCATCAACGAACAGTTATAAACGATTGGTTCCTGGTTTCGAAGCACCTGTTCTGTTGGCCTATTCGGCAAAAAATCGTTCGGCTTCTATTCGTATTCCATTTGTTGCCAGTCCAAAAGGGAGACGTATTGAGGTTCGTTTTGGTGATTCTATGGGTAATCCTTACATGATGTTTGCGGCGATGATGCTGGCTGGTCTTGACGGAATTAAAAATAAAATTCACCCTGGTGATGCCATGGATAAAGATTTATATGATTTGCCACCGGAAGAAGAAAAAGACATTCCAACAGTTTGTCATTCTCTGGATCAAGCATTGAGTGCTTTGGATAATGATCGTGACTTCCTGAAAGTGGGTGGTGTTTTTGATGATGACATTATTGATGGTTATATCGCATTGAAGATGGAAGAAGTCACTCGCTTACGCATGACAACACATCCGATTGAGTTTGATATGTATTACTCTAGATAGACCCTAGAAAAAATATAAAAACCCGAGACAGACATTAAATTACTTAGAGGTGTCTGTTTCGGTATACTCTATCATTTTAAAAGTCCTACAACCTATATACTCTGGGTTTCATAAACTTGCCTTTTTGAGAATTGGGGAGAAAATTTTCTAAAGTTTCATCAGATGAAACAGTTTGATTGTAAAAAAAACTGTGTTAGCATCAATAACGAAAAGCAGAAGCATCTGAAAACTAAACAGTTTAATCAAAAAGTGGATAAAAAAAACATATCTAATTTTCCACTAGGAGTTTTAATTATATGAGTAATAAAAAGAACAAAAATCAAGATGAAACTCAACAACAAGACATTCGAGAAACAATCATCGAAATTGAAAAAAGGTTTTTAAAACTCACTTCTATTCAAACAATTCTTTCTGTTGCAGCGGTTTTTACAGGTGCGATTGCGCTTTACGCGGCTTTAACAGAGTCGTACGCCGTGAGAAAACAAACGACGGCATCTGTTTGGCCTTATGTGCAAACAGTTATTAATGATAATATTAGTGATGAATCTGCTTACATGAAAATATCGCTTAATAATGTAGGAGTGGGACCGGCTAAAATGCAAGGAGTTTTACTGCGGTATAAAGGAGAGAATGTTGGGGATTGGGACTCTTTTGTTCGAAAACTAGACGATAAAGCAGAACTTGGAGTCACTTATGGGAAAAGCGATGTGCATGATAGAGTGCTGGCTCCACAAGAGTCTTTGATATTATTCCAAACGGATCAGCCTAATCTTGTGCAACTTCTCCAAAATTCAATCAATCAAGGTGAGTTGGGGCTAACGTATTGTTATTGCTCTATATTTGATGATTGCTGGACTCAACCTCTTCCGGATAAAGAAGGTAAGCAAAAAACTCAAGCTATTGAACAATGTCCTAACTTCAACAATAACAGCTCGCTTTAACACTCTTTGTTTGAAATATTCCAGAAAGTAATAAATTCCCGTTAGTCGCTTTCTCTAATTGCAAATATTATGGTTGGGTATTAGTCGAAATTGATCAAAATGTTTCAATCTCAGATCTAAGTGCATTTGAGTCCATGATAGAGAAGTGAGATAAATCCGTAATCTGAAATACTTGAACATGAAATGGATTCCTGTAGATCCACACCTCTTCACAAATCCTCAAAACTAAAAAATTGCCAACTTGGTTTATTTCGTTTACCATAGTGTCTTCAATGAAATTGGAGTCAAACTATGGGTATGTTATCTGAATTTAAAAAATTTGCGGTTAAAGGAAATGTTGTTGACATGGCAGTTGGTATTATCATCGGCGCTGCTTTTGGTAAAATTGTAACTTCGCTGGTTAATGATATTATCATGCCGCCGATTGGTGTTCTCATCGGAGGTGTTGATTTCTCAGATTTGTCGTTGGTTGTTAAAGAGGCGACTGCAGAAAATCCGGCAGTGACAATCAACTGGGGAAATACAGTTCAAACGATTATTAACTTCATTATTATTGCCTTTTCTATCTTCATGGTTGTTAAAGCGATGAACAAAATGCAGAAAAAGGAGGAAGAAAAACCGGCCGCACCACCAGAACCATCCAAAGAAGAAATTTTACTGACAGAAATCCGTGACGCTTTATTAAAAAATAATAAGGAATAATTGGCTGAATCAATAAAACACGCTCAATAAATTATGTTTTTTCAACAAATTCAAAGCGAAACTCAAAACGTAAAAACCGAAGTCGTTGGCATGATTGGTAAGTTTGCTGACTGGTTACCTGAGTCTTGGCAACCTTATTGGGACCGACTTCAGGCAATCCCTATGCTTAAATTTTTAATCATTGCATGTATTGGATATGTGTTTGGAAAAATCGTGCAATTTGTTGTCATGCGAAGTGCAACCCAACTCACCAAGCGGACTAAGACAAATGCAGATGACGAGTTGGTTTTGTTACTGAAAAGACCGATATTTTTGACGGTTTTTTTCTTCTTTTTAATTCTGGCGACTAATACACTTGATATATCGCCCGGGGCTAAATCCACTCTGATTCATTTGTTGCTGACCATTTTGGTTTTCGTATGGATGTCAAGAGGTTTTGGAATACTGGCATTGTTATTGAAAGTATTGAGCGGATTGAAAAATCGTTATCGAATGATTCAGCGAAAAACAGTCCCGTTATTTTCTTTAATAGGAAAAATTGCTATCGTTGGAACCGGTTCCTATTTTATTTTGTTAATTTGGGGAATCGATCCAACAGCATGGTTAGCATCTGCCGGAGTTATTGGTATAGCCGTCGGTTTTGCCGCTAAAGACACTTTATCCAATCTTTTTTCTGGCTTTTTTATTCTGGCTGATACGCCATATAAGGTGGGAGATTATATTGTTATCAGTACCGGAGAACGCGGAATGGTAACCAATGTCGGTATTCGCTCCACTCGTATTCTCACTCGTGATGATGTTGAAATCACCATACCGAATGCTGTTATCGGAAATGCAAAAGTACAAAATGAAAGTTCCGGTCGCTGGGAGAAATACCGCATCCGCGTCAAAGTCGGAGCAGCTTATGGTAGTGATGTGGATCAGGTTTGTGACGTTCTAAAATCTATAGCAGATGAATCTGATAATGTCTGTAAAGACCCTGAACCAAGAGTGCGGATGCGTGCTTTTGGTGCATCCAGCCTTGATTTTGAATTGCTTTGTTGGATTGAGGAGCCTGTTTTAAGAGGAAAAGTTGTACACGAACTCAATATGAAAGTTTATAAGAAATTCAACGAAGTCGGTATCGAGATTCCTTACGCAAAACAGGATGTTTATATCAAAGAAATGCCGAAACGAGATTAGGCTCTATAGACTTTATGGTTCTGAGTTGGATTGATTGGCTGATAATTTTAGGGTTTTTGGGATTGAGTTGGTATCTCAGCACTCAATATCATAAACAAAAGCTGGTTGATTTAAACGACTACTTTCTCGGAGGAAGAAACTTACCCTGGTATGTCGCCGGAATTTCTATAGTGGCGACGACCTTTGCTGCCGACACTCCTTTGGCGGTTGCTGAAATTGTCGCTCTAAATGGAATTTCAGGAAACTGGATATGGTGGAATGCTTTAGCAGGAGGTTTGTTAACCGCAATATTTTTTGCCAAATTGTGGCATCGTTCCGGTGTTTTAACTGAAGCAGAGCTGATTGAACTTCGATATAGCGGAAAACCGGCGAGATTTCTAAGGCGTTTCAAAGGTGTTTACCTGGGTCTTTTCATGAACTCTTTGGTTATTGGCTGGGTTAATTTGGCAATGATTTCTATTGTTCAGGTTTTGCTTGGAATAACCGAGTCGCAATCGTTTACTATTGTTGCCGGATTAATGCTTTTTGTGACTGCATATTCAACGATTTCAGGACTTCGTGGAATCGCCATTGTTGATGTGATGCAGTTTTCTTTGGCAATGGTTGGAAGTTTGATTCTGGCGTGGTTTGTGGTTAGCTCACCCGAGGTTGGCGGAGTCGATGGACTTGTTTCAAATTTATCAGATAAAGGAACTTTGAACTTCTTTCCGCAGCTTGGTGAATCCTCAGACTTATCGCAAATCTATGTTGTGCCGTTAGGAAGTTTGATTGGTTTTTTGGCTTTTCAATGGTGGGCAAGCTGGTATCCCGGTTCAGAACCCGGCGGTGGTGGCTATGTTGCTCAAAGAATGATGAGCACCAAAACCGATAAAGATGCTTTAAAAGCCACAGTTCTCTTTCAAGTGTTACACTATTGTGTCCGACCTTGGCCTTGGATTTTGGTGGGATTAGCAGCTATTGTTCTCTATCCCGAACTTGCCAGTGATGAAAAAAGGTTGGGTTTTGTTTATGCAATCAGAGACTTTTTACCAACCGGAGCGAAAGGTTTAATGGCGGCGGCTTTTTTGGGTGCGTACATGAGTACCATATCAACCCAAATCAATTGGGGAGCCGGCTTACTTATTAATGATGTTTTGTTGGTAAAAGAAAAAAAGCAAACAAATCAGCTAAAATTATCCCGAATGATAAGTTTGTTGTTGGCTGTTTTTGCTCTCGCTGTAACTACGCAATTAACTTCAATCAAAGCGGTTTGGGAATTTGTTTTTCAAGCCGGAGCCGGCTTAGGGTTGGTTTTGATTCTCAGGTGGTATTGGTGGAGAGTCAACGTATTTTCAGAAATCGCTGCGACAATTGCTCCATTTGTGACTTACTTTTGGTTGCAGTTCACAGAAAGTGGCAAGCAATTCCGTCAATCTTTAGGCGGCGGTTATGATTATATTTTTGTGGTTTTGGCTACGACTCTAGTTTGGTTGTTTGTAACCTATCTGACAAGACCTGAAAAAACCGCTACACTACTTAAGTTTTATGAAAAAGTCAGGCCAAATGGTGCTTGGTCTGTTGTGGGACATAAAGTCAACTATTCTGATTTAGTGAAGAAGTTTTCGACATGGATTGCCTTAACAATCATGGTATATTCTGTGTTACTAATCATTGGTAAAATTATTTTTTCATAAATTATTGCAATTGATTGAACTAAAAGAAATATCAAAAATCTACATAGGGAAAAGATAAAATCGACAAATGATAAAAATAGAAAACTTGACCAGAGTTTTTAAAACACAAGGGGAAACCGTAACAGCTCTCAACTCAGTCAATCTGCAAATTCGTGAATCTGAATTTGTGGCAATCATGGGGCGCTCCGGTTCCGGGAAATCAACTCTTCTCAACATTCTTGGTTGTATGGACAAACCGACATCAGGAAAATATTTCTTGGCAGGACAGGATGTCAGCCAATTAAATGATGATGAACTCTCAAAGATTAGAAACCAAAGAATCGGTTTTGTTTTTCAGGGATTTCATTTACTCCCCAAATTAAATGCAATTGATAATGTTATGTTGCCATTGAGATACAGTCGTAATGCCAACTCGATTGACGGTGAAGCGAAAGCCAAGGAGTTATTAATTAGAGTCGGGCTAGAAGAGCGACTTTATCACATGCCCAACCAAATGTCCGGTGGACAAATTCAAAGGGTTGCAATTGCCAGAGCGCTAATCAACAGCCCTGATATTCTTTTAGCGGATGAACCAACAGGAAATTTAGA
>JAGRJP010000163.1 GCA_020442665.1 Lysobacterales bacterium | reverse complement strand
AGTAAATTCCACACATTTCGTGAATACATTTCACTCGCGTGAATACTTAAAGTTCCTGCCAAATTAACTGGACCGACATAAGTCACACCGTTTTTCACCACGGTTTTGCCTTTTTCGGTTAATGCGACATTTCCGCCACCCTCTGCTCCTAAATCCACAACAACTGTACCCGGTCTCAGATTTTTTGTCATTTCCTCAGTAATCAAACGAGGAGCCGGACGGCCGGGAACCGCCGCCGTAGTAATCAAAATATCGACTTTTTTCAAATAATCACTGAGTGCATTTTGCTGTTGTTGTTTTTCTTCATCCGTCAAATCACGAGCATATCCGCCCTCACCAACAGCCTCAACGCCTAAATCAAGGAATTTAGCACCTAAAGATTTAACCTGCTCTACTGTTTCAGGTCGAACATCATATCCCATAACCATTGCACCCAGTCTTTTTGCAGTTGCAATTGCTTGAAGTCCCGCAACACCCGCTCCAATAACCAATACCTGAGAAGGTCTGATTGTACCGGCTGCTGTTGTCAGCATTGGTAAAAATTTGGGAGCTTCAACGGCTGCCATCAAAACGGCTTTGTAACCGGCTGCTGAGGCCTGCGAAGATAAAGCATCCATTGACTGAGCTCTTGAAGTTCTTGGAACCAATTCCATTGAAAAAACTGTAATATTTTTCTTATTTGCTGTTTCGTAACGGTCTTTATCAGCAAATGGAGCAATCATTCCTAACAGGACTGAGTCATTCTTCATATTTGTGATTGTTTCATTGGATGGTGCTGAGATACATACAATCACATCTGCTTTAGATAAGACAGAGTTTGAATCTTTTACAATTTCACATCCGTCATAATCTGCGTCCAAGAATCCGGCAGCGTTTCCGGCTCCTGATTGCATGAGAACTTTCCATCCTGCTTTTATTATTTTTTTAGCGGTTTCCGGCACCAGCGCAACTCTTCGCTCCAGTTCTGTCACCTCACTAACAAATCCAACAGTTATTGACATAAACTACCCTTTCTTGTTTTAATCACACATTATTATGCTAGTATTTAGCCAATGATGCAAACCCTAATTCGATTATATTAGCGATTACTTATGAATACATCTACCAACCAAAACTTATCAGCACTTGAACTGTTAATGAACCGTCGTTCAGTCCTATCAAGAAACCTTACAGAACCCGGTCCGTCAGTCGAACAATTGAACACTATTCTTGAAATTGCCTGTCGTGTTCCCGATCACAGAAAACTGGAACCTTGGAGGTTTATAATTGTCAAAGATGATAAGCGTAAAAAACTGGGAGAAATCTTCTGCGATATCCGCCAAAAGCAATGTGATTTATCTGAAGAGCAAGTATTGGCTGAAAGAATGCGTTACTCTCATGCACCCTTGGTGATTGTCGTCGTGTTTTCACCAGTCGAACACAGAACTCCGGTTTTTGAGCAACTTTTATCATGTGGAGCAGTATGTCAACATATTAACATTGCAAGCTCTGCATTGGGATTTGGAAGTCAATGGGTGACCAATTGGTGCGCTTTTGATAAGGATGCAAAGAAAGAATTGGGATTAAAAGCACATGAATCAATTGCTGGATTTTTTCACATTGGAACACCGGAGTGTTTTCCAAAAGATAGAGCTCGCCCTAACATTAATGAAAAGGTAACATTTTACAAATAAACTAAACAATCAAATATCGAGAATCTTTATGAGTAAAACAAGTAAAAAAATCCTAATAATTTCTTTGCTAAGCTTTGTAGCTTTTTTTGTTTATGGCTGTGCTAATACACAAAACAAAGGAAATAAAAGCTATACGCCTTATGCTGAATATATTAGTAACAATAACTTAAAATCAGTTAATAGTATTAACACCTTTAAATTTATGGGATGGGCTGAATTGGATAACAAACACCTTATTGTTGATAGTAATCATAAAAAATCATATTTATTGAAGCTATCGAGTTACTGTAATGATTTGGATATTACTCATAATATAGCCTTAAATCAGTCTTTCAGCACAAAACTCAACAGTAAGTTTGACAGCATTATTGTACCTAAGAATCCGAATTTTAAATGTGCCATTGATGAAATCTATCCAATCACTAAAGAGCAAAAACAAGAAATATTAGATTTAGGAAAAGTTATGAAGCATACTGAAGAAAAATAAAGACTTTTGACATTTATTAAATTACTTGAACCAATTCACGTTTTAGTTGATTTTTATGTGTATAATTGGTAGTATCGCAATAAAACATATAGTTAAAGATTAAATATTTGTTGTAACTTGTTGTAATTATTAATATTTAGATATGAACAGAACCTTTTTCAAAATATGCACCCTATCTGCTCTTGCATGGTTGAGCAGTAGTATCGCGTACGCTGAAAATAGCTCAATAATACTAGTTAAAGACTCAACGGGTTCATCACTTGAAAAACAAGCACAATACAACTCTATAGAATCTTTTACCAGAAAGGACAATACTTCCGACTGGATTAAAACAAAAGTCACCCAAGCTGATAAAAGTTTCCAAGTTTTAAACAATGAGGATGTTTTGCTAAATAACGAAATTTCATTCGCATGGAATTTTAACGAAAAAATCAGTTTAAGCCTGAATGTATTTGATAACTATTTAGTATCAAACGAATTTGGTAGAGGCTCTGATACCTTCAATTCAGTCAACACCAAATCTCTTTACTTTCCCGGAATCAATAAATCCTTAAATATTGATAGCCAAAACGATTTAAATCTTTCCTCAGATTTTAGTCGTAATTTTTCAGGCTACAAACTAGGTATTTCATCGGAATTAGGGTTGGGAGAAGAGTACAAATTAAATCTGAATTTTGATTATGGGCAATTGGATGGCGCTGATTCCATTGGCTTCAATAACGAAGAAGTAACAACCACATCATTCGGTTTCGGAATACGAAACAACAAATTCGGAGCATCTGTTAACACTGATTTCTTTGTAGAAGACGATTCTGAGAGTTTTATAGAAAATTCAAGATTGGGTTTTGAACTCGACTGGCACTTTTCAGATGAAACCACAATCTCTCTCGGGTCTAAAAAAAGATTTAATAAAGATTCATCAAGCAACAATTCCTCGTCATTCGAAAGCATGACCGGAAACGTGCAGTACATCAAATTCCAGCACAATTTATAACATTTTCAATATTCCCATAGTGATTGCTTACCGCATTTGCTATAGTTCTGTTTTTAATCAAAAGTATATTAGAAGATGCTAATTCATAAATTTGGTGGCACATCGCTAGCCAATTCCGAGAGACTGCAAACTGTTGCAGACATCATTTTAGAGTCATCAAAAAACAGCAAAACAGCCGTTGTACTCTCTGCAATGGGAAAAACAACTGACGAGTTAATTTCAATTATGGAAATGGCCAAGTGCGGTGATGATTGGAAGCATCATTTACAGATATTAGAAAACAACCACCAACAAATACTCGTTCAACTCAATTGTGCCTGTGCATTTGAAGCCCAAAGACAACTCACTAGCATCAATTATCTGTTTAGAGAAGCAGAAGCCAAGTTACAAGGAATTGAGCTACTTCAGCAATGCCCCGATAATATTTACGCTTGGTTGGTGACTTTAGGAGAACAGTTATCAATTGCAATTATGTACTCATTACTTTTTTCTCTCGGTTTAAAAGTTGAAATTATTGATGCCAGAGAATGTATAAAAACAGGCAATGATGTTTATAAAGGCGATGTCGATATCGAAAAAACAAATATCAACTTATCAAAACATAAATACACACAATCCGATGTGTTATTGATGCCTGGATTCACTGCATCGGATCAATACCGATACCCGACCACTCTCGGCAGAAATGGTTCTGACTATTCAGCAGCACTTCTGGCAATTGCATTAGAAGCAGAGAAATGTCAGATTTGGACCGATGTTGACGGTGTTTTCAATGCCAATCCGAACGAGATTGAATCAGCATACCTGATACCACAACTCAGTTACCATGAAGCCATGGAGCTTTCCTATTTCGGAGCCAGCGTTTTACACCCAAAAACCATCACTCCGTTGATGCAGGCTAATATTCCCTGCACCATACGTAACACATTTAATTTAGATTGTGAAGGCACACTCATCAGCCACCAATCACACCAAACACAAAATTTTGCGACTGCCATTTCAAGTTTACATAACATCACCATGGTTACAGTGAGTGGTCCGGGAATGAAAGGCATGGTCGGCATGGCAGCACGAGTTTTTGATGCGATGTCCGAACAAAATATCAGTATTGTCTTGATTACCCAGTCTTC
>JAGRJP010000162.1 GCA_020442665.1 Lysobacterales bacterium | reverse complement strand
CGACAACCTCTTGAATTAAGTGGTTGGGACGGGATGTATCGGTGTACATTCCCGGCCTGCGTTTGACAGGGTCTAATCCCGAGAGGACTTCTATATCACTGGACTGATATTGATTTGACATATAACTTTATTTTTCCTTTACGATTTTATCCACTTGATAGAACATCCCATGCTTGGAATTTGTTCGGTTGTTATTTGCCCTTCTTTCGCCAATTGTTTCATGGCATTGACCATATCTCTGGGTAATTGTTCTTCCGATTTATTTCTTCCAGCTGCATCCAGCCTTCCACGATAATGTAAAACACCTTGGTTATCCAACCCGAAAATATCAGGAGTACAAACAGCTCCGTAGGCTTTGGCTACTTCCTGAGTTTCATCCAATAAATATGGAAAAGGATAATTTTGTGCTTTGGCAACAATTTGCATATTTTCAAAAGAATCTTCAGGATAGTCATTCACATCATTGGACATGATTGCAACCACATTCACTCCAAACTTTTGCATCGCAAGTGCATCTTCCACAAGTCTTTCCTGAATCGATTTGACGTAAGGACAATGATTGCATATAAACATCACAACCAAGCCATTATCACCCATGCATTTCTGCATATTCCAGTTTTGGTTATCCACTCCTGGCAAATCAAAATCAGGCATTTTTTTACCGAATTCAACATCAGGTGTATATGTTAAAACCATTACAAATCCTCTCCTAGAAAAATATCTTTAAACGCCACATAAGCTGAACTGTATGAAACCGCCCCTAACACAAAAATTAAGGAGTAAAATAAAAGCGAATAAATAACTACCGCAATTGCCGACTGATTCCCTAAAAGGGATACCAGCAAATTCCCCAACCAATCGGTGGCAAATATTATAATCACTAACAATAAAATATAGATAATAGCATAAACAATAATTGCCGGTAGGTTTCTCAAAACTGCCAAAAAGCTCAGTTTGACAGCATAAAAAGCTGAATAGTTTGAGAAGACCAAAATAATTGGAGCAAATAGATTAACTGCGATCACAGGTAATAGTGACAAGGCACTCACAAAAAGAAATTTAGACATCACTTCAGATTCTAGCAATGATGAAAAGGTCGCATTGGAATTTTCCTGTAAAGTTTGCAACTCAGAAACCAACTGCTCCTGACTCACACCCATCATTGTTAAAATGATTGTGCTCACCATTTGAGCAACAATTATCATCAGCATAAGCAACAACCCATAACGAAACAGGTTCAATCGATTCGGGCTATTGAAACCGCTTAGCAAATATTCCAGTGACATTTTTTTGTTCTGTTCAATATCAGCACATGCCAAACTTAACCCTGCTGTGACAAATGGCAATAAAAACAAAATTATTATCTGCAAGACCGGCACTAAGAATTTAACTGCAATTAACACCAACACAATTAAAAACAGAGAAAGTATCCAGATATTTTTATAGGGTGAAAAATACCTGAATCCTTCATTAATCCAACGCCAACCCGACGAATAGCTAACAGTTCTTGGAAACTTAATATCGAACATTTCTAGAACTTAACGTATTCCACAATTTTTTTCTGCTTCGCTGAATAAACCACATAGTAAGTGCTTTGTTCTTTTGTCATGGTAAAGAACATAATTTCCTCATTTGTATATTTTGAAGAGATACTTTTAATCTCTTCAGCTTTCTTTGGAAACTGACTTAACATGTTTTCCTCTGAAAGTGAATGAGGATAAAGCATCAGTTTGCTATCAGAAATAGGTTCAATGTCTTTATACGAGTTATAAATATCGAGTGTCGATAGCTGATTGATATATCCATACTTCGGAGAAGTGAACATTCCCGGTTTTAATTCTTCATATTGAATATCACTATTGTTACCAAATTTTTCGGCAAGATAGTGGAATTGTCCACTATTAAACACGACCAAACTTGGACGCCCGGCATTGATGGTATAAATTCCATAAGCTAAAGCAGCTATTTGAATAAGTGCAATAACTGACAAATCCATAACTAAAGTTTCTTTGCCTTTTTTATAAACAATTAAGGTTAAAAGTGGTCCAATAATCACATCCACAATAATCAACAATTTCAAAGGTTCAATCACACCTGAAATTTCAAAGAATGGTTTAGGGTACCAAATATAGTAAATATTCAAGAACAGCAGTCCAATCACACCGGCGCTGATTAAAAGGTGAATTAAAAACGCTTTAATTTTATTCATTATAATTTTCCAAAAATGTTTTCACCTGTGAATTTATCACTTTAGCAAAAAGGGGAGATTTTAACAAACTCTTACAGTTTAAGCGAGGGAATTTCTTATCAAAAAAATGCACTGCTTTCAGTGTTCTAAAAGCATCAAACCATTCGTGTATAAACTGATTCCATTTTTCTTTGGAATTGATTTGTTTCTTAGCTTTTTGAAATGCATTAAAGCAATTTAATTCATTGAAAAGTTCAGATAACAACTCATCTTTGGGCTGATCAATTTGCAAATTATTCTCCTGCCACAAACTCTGTAAATAGTTCATCCACTTTTTTAAATACACAAAACAATCAGGATTGTAATAGCAATACTCATCTGTACTATTCAAGTCAGCAATTTTTTGCAATGCCGGACCGGTCCCGAATGGAACTCTATCTGAAATTCTGGAATTGATGCTGATTTTAGAGCTCTCATGACAATATTTTACAGGTTTGATTTTTGCCAGTTTATTCAACAAGTAGAAATCCTCACCGGCAGATCTTTTACTAAAACCTCTGACTTGCGGATAACAATACATATTGATAATTAAAGTACTTCCTAGAGGAATATAATCGTACCGGCTTCCAGTAAAACAGACTCCGGCATGGTAGTAACGAATTTTTAAGTCGTATAAAAATTGTAATTGTGTCAAAGCCTCATCATTGCTGACATGTTCAAAATCCAGAACTAGAGCTGAATAATTATCAGTATTTTCAATAGAGTTTTTAAAATAGTCATGAGGTAATATCACATCCGCATCCGTTGAAAATATCCATGGTTTCTCAATCTTTCCTTCAACAAATAACTTTAAAGCAATATCAAAGCCAATTTTTCTGGCTAAACCAACACCAAACTTCTCAGGAATTTGCAAATGATTGGAATTTCTGTCCACTAGCAAAACATCATATCGGGAATTTGATTTGATCAAATTGCAATTGGATGAGAGTCGATTTATTTTTATTGAAGAATCATGCAAATATTTAATCAATAAATTATTTTGCTTTTGCCAATCCTTGCTTTGCATGTGATTCTCAGGAGAATTCACGACCAAGATAACTAATATTGCATCATTGGTAATTTGTGAAAAAATTTGAGTGAGACAATCAGGCTCTTCATTACAGACAGGAATAACCACTACTAATTTGTAAGAATAGGCAAAATTAGAGATTTCTCTGCTTTCTTTTTCGGCATAAGTTTCCAAATACTGATTGAGACTTTTACCAAATTTATTTTTCATTATTGCTATGGAAACTGAATATTTTGGTCTTAATTGAAGTTTTACAAAAATTCAAATTAATATTTAAACTATTGTCTGCACTCATCCCGTAAAAACTGACGAATCGCTTCTCCTTTTTGTTCTTTAGGGATACTGTTCATTCGATCCTGAGTAGCCTTAAAAAGAGGTGTGTTACTCAATTCCCTGCTCTTTTGCTTCATAAAAGCATCTATGTTGGCTGCCCAGTTCGTCATCCATTCTTTATTATTTCGATTATCAGTTGGGTCATTTGTATCAGCAGCATTGACCCAAAAGCCGGAAATTTGCTGGAAAGTGTATAACTTACAAATATCAGATCCGGATGTTCTTTGTGAAATGTTATCCCACTGCTCTTGTGGGTCAAAGTTTTTTATTTGGTTGAGTCTGTCCATGATATTTCCAATGCGTTGCTGCAACATCTGGTCTTTTATACAGTTTTGTTTGCAATTCGGAGCAGCTCTGGCTATCACAGGTTTCAACGCATCAATTTCTTCTTGCTGAATGTTAAAGTTTCCTGTTTTTGTATATTGGAATGCCATTTTTGCCATCATTACGAATCCTCCACAATCAGCACTCATTTGTTGCTGGACACACATTCGGGCCATTTTCTCAGCATCAAAACTATCTTCATTTTTGAACATATTCCTCCATGTTTCCTCATTTGCTTTAATATCTTCCATAGCCCCGCTAAGTGCCTGAACCGGAGCTTTGAGACAGTTTTCTTTACAATCTGAGGCGGCTCTGTTTGCTACACTTCTAACCGCATCCCACTCTTCCTGAGTTGGGTTGACTTGCCCTGTTTTAGTGTATTTATAGGCAACCATTGCTTTTAATACAAACACATCACAATTATTACCTCCCAACTGAGTCAAGCACAAAGTTGCCATTTCTTCCGGATCAAATTTCTGATTGTTTTTAAACAAATCTCTCCAGTTTGCTTCATCAGCTTTAATCTCATTCAACATTCCTGCAAGAGCTTGCTGTGTTTGATTATTTTGATTGTCTTGATTATTCGTTGCCTGAGTCGCTTGTTGTGTTTGTTGTTGAGACGATTGTTGATTTGGTTGCTGTGTTTGCTCAACAGGCTGATTGTTAAATGTATCAGAACTTTGTAACTGTGGATTGCTTTGAATGAAATCATTTTGATAGTATTCTTGCTCACTTTGTTGTTGGTCTTGATATTGATCCTCATCTTCGTAGTATTCCGAATTATCATCTTGATATTCGTCCTGATATTGTCCTTCATCCTCATAGTATTCTGAATTGTCATCTTGATATTCGTCTGGATACTGCTCTTCATCTGCATAATCTTCTGAGTAGTCATCCTGATAATCATACTGATAGGGCTCTTCATCTGTATAATCTTCTGAGTAGTCATCCTGATAATCATCCTGATAGGGCTCTTCATCTACATAATCTTCTGAGTAGTCGTCTTGATAATTATCTTGATACTGCTCTTCATCTGCATAATCTTCTGAGTAGTCGTCCTGATAATTATCTTGATATTGCTCTTCATCTGCATAGTCATCTTGATAATCCTCTGAATCTCCATATTCATCAGAATATTCATCTTCGTAGTAATCGTCGTTCGCATAATCTTGTGAAAATGATAAACACGCAAACTGGATAAGTAATAGTGCAATAATAACTCGATATAGCTTCATCAATTTGTTTTCCCCATCAAAGACCTTAAATCTTACATTAGATTTGTTGAAACCAAACTATTTTATTTGAGTTTTTTTACTGAGACGGGTCAAACAGAGCAGAAGAATTTAAATTGCAAATGAATTTAACTCTGAAGAGACCTTTTAAAGTTTTGCAGCCAACAGAACTCCTTGTTTAATCGCTCTTTTGGCATCCAGCTCGCCGGCAAATTCTGCACCACCAATAATATGGCATGATTGTGTATCTTTGAGCTCTTCATAAAGTGAATTGACAGACACTTGTCCAGCACAAATAATGACGTTATCAACATCAAGGATTTCCGTTTTTTCATTTCTTGTGATATGTAATCCCTGATCGTCGATTTTGTCATAATTACAACCGGAAAGAGATTTTACACCTCGCTTTGTCAGTGTCATTCTTCGAATCCAACCCGTTGTTTTTCCAAGAGTTTTTCCGGGTTTCCCGGTTTTACGTTGTAACAGATAAATCTCTCTGGGGCTTCTTTGGTGCTGAGCCTGAACCAATCCGCCTTCAGCTTCGATATTCATATCAATTCCCCACTCTTTACAGAAAGCCTGCGGATTGGCATAAATATCATCGCTGGTTCCGTGTAAAGAATTATCTTCCGATAAAAATTCACCAACATCAAAGCCAATTCCTCCGGCTCCAATAATCGCAACTTTTTTACCGGCAACTTTTTCTTTGCGAATGAGTTCGTCATAAAAAATAACTTTGGCATGATCAATTCCCAGGATATTCGGATAACGAGGCTTCACTCCGGTTGCAATTACGACCTCGTCGAAACCGGATAAATCATCTTTGGCAACTTTGGTATTGAGTTTCACCTCAACTCCCAGTTTAGCAAACTGAGTTTTGAAATAACGAATGGTTTTGAAAAACTCATCTTTACCCGGAATGTTTGCAGCCAAGTTAAATTGTCCACCCAATTTATCGGATGCTTCGTAAAGAGTGACCTGATGACCTCTTTCAGCTAATGTGGCTGCACACGACATTCCTGCCGGTCCTCCACCAATAACTGCACATTTTTTGGATTGAGATGTTGGTTCAATTTTGTAGTCGGTCTCATAACATGCCAGAGGATTGACCAAACAGGTGGCTCTTTTATTTTTGAACACATGATCCAAACAAGCCTGATTACAACCAATACAAGAGTTAATTTCATCCGCTTTGTTGTCCATTGCTTTTTTCACAAAATCCGGATCTGCCAATAGCGGTCTCGCCATGGAAACCATATCAATGTTCTGACTGGAGAGTATTTGCTCCGCCATTTCAGGAGTATTGATTCGATTGGTAGTAACTAATGGGACACTCACATGCGGACGCATTTTTTCCGTCACCCACGAAAATGCAGCCGGAGGAACACAGGTTGCAATTGTCGGAATTCGTGCTTCATGCCAGCCAATTCCTGTATTGATAATGCTAACACCCAGCTTTTCCAGCTCCTTTGCCAGAAATACGACTTCTTCCCAAGTACTTCCCTGCGAAACCAAATCAAGCATTGACAATCTGAATATGATGATGAAATCCGTACCTACGGCCTGACGCACACGCTCTACGATTTCTCTGGCAAATCGAGTTCGGTTTTCATAACTTCCACCCCATTGATCATTTCGAACATTGGTTCTTTCAGTCAAAAACTGATTAATCAAATAACCTTCAGAACCCATAATTTCCACGCCGTCATAACCGGCTTCCTGTGCCAGTTTTGAAGTATTGACGAAAGATTGAATTTGTTTCTCAATGTCTTTTGTTGACATTAATTTCGGCTTAAATGGTGTGATTGGTGATTTAATTCCTGAGGGAGACAGAATAAAAGGATGATACCCATATCGCCCCGTATGCAAAATCTGCATACAAATTTTTCCATCGGCCTGATGCACGGCGTTGGTTACAATTTTATGCCTTTTAACCTGAAAGCCATATTTTAGAAAACCTCCGAATGGTGCTGTCCACGCTCGAATATTTGGGCTGATTCCTCCGGTAACAATCAACCCAACCTGACCTTCGGCACGCTTGGCAAAATAGGTCGCTAGTTTTTGATAATTCTTGGCTCGGTCTTCCAATCCGGTATGCATTGATCCCATCAAAACTCTGTTTTTAATCGTAGTGAACCCCAAATCTAGCGGTTTAAGGAGATTAGGATAGTTATTCATTGCAATGCCCCGGTTATATAAAATTCAGTATTTATTGTTTTCTAATTTCTTTTTCAATCAGTTCCATACTATTGCGTATGGTTTGCCAGTGCCTATTCTGCCAAAAAGGTTTTGTTTTTGAAAGTTTTGAATGTCCTTTTAATTGAGGAAAGCGTCGATTCGGAACATTTTTGGGGAGTTTTTCCAGTAATTCAGCACTTAATTCGTAGGTACATGCCAACGCCATATCAACACCCGAATCCACACAGGCTTGATATCGGGCATGAACATCACCCACGCAATCAGCGGCTTTCATTCCCAAATCATCTGAAATAATCACACCTTTAAACCCCAGATTTTTTCGTAAAACATCCTGACACCAATATTTTGAGTATCCGGCTGCATCATCGCAAACTTCGGAATAAATCACATGCGACATCATCACAGCATCAATCAAGTTATTTTGAATTAAGCTGGCAAATGGAATTAAGTCGAAATTTTCAATTTCATTCAACGAACGATTATCAATTGGCAACTCGAAATGTGAATCCGCCACTACCGTTCCATGACCCGGAAAGTGTTTTGCCGTGGTTTTCATGCCAGCATCATGCATCGCACGGCAATAAAATTCCGCCAATTCAGTTGCTTCTTCCGGCTTTTGTGAAAAAGCTCTGTCTCCAATCACATTACTACCGTTGTCAATATCCAAAACCGGTGCAAAACTCAAATCAATATCTATTGACAACAGCTCGGAACTCATCAGCCAAGCGTGAACATGAGCATATGATTTTGCCAAATCCGGGTTAGATAAAAACACTTTACCGGTTTCTGCAAGTGCCGGTAGTTGTGAAAAAGGTTCTGAGAATCGTTTAACACGACCGCCTTCCTGATCTACTGCAATCAGAAAATCAGAACCAAAGTGGCTTTTAATCTCATCAACGAGTCTCTTGAGTTGAAAATAATCATGATAATTTCTTTTAAACAAAATGACACCGCACACTAACGGATGTCTGAGGAGTTCAATTTCCTCCTGATTGAGTTTCGTAGTGGTAATTCCACACATTATCGCTGTCATTAAAATTTCCCAATTTTTTGTTGATTATAATTGTAATTGAGGTTTTTTGTTACTCATAAAAATGACATTATTGGTCAATTCACAACAGATTTGTAAATATTGGCAGAATTTCGCATTAGAAAAATTTATCCCTAGCATAAAAAACTCTAATTTTCTAAAAAATATGTGACAAATGATTTTTTTTATGGTAATTTTGCCATCGTTTTTGGTTTTTAAAAAATGAAATGTAAAAAGTGACAATTATTGTCATGAAAAATAATAAAAATAATTTCGGTCAAAAACAAAGTTCACAATAATATCTTAAAAAGAGAGGAGATTCAATTAATGTTGAAACTAAATAAATTGGCTATGCCAATAATGGCAGCACTCGCGATGTCAAGTCAAGTTGACGCTCAAGGGTTTTCAAACAATGCTAATCTGGATGATAACATCAGTAGCAGCGTAAAAATGAACCCGTTAGCCCCCGGAATCATTGTTAAATATAAAAGCAATAACCGTTCACAATCTCTGGAACACGCAAGTGCCAGAGCGACTGAAATGGGTAATGCTTACGGATTGAATTTAAAATTCAAAAGAATGATGTCAGGTAATGCTGAAGTATTGAGCATTATACAAAACGGTTCAAAATCAGCAAAAGCTATTGACTTAGACAAAATCGTTCAACAAATCAGTAAAAGACCTGATGTTGAATACGCTGAAATTGATGCATTGATGGTCCCTTATCTGGTTCCAAATGATACTGCATACAATACACAATGGCACTACTATGAAACTGCCGGTGGCATGAACTTACCAGCAGCATGGGATACAACGACTGGTTCATCTGCTGTTACTGTTGCTGTATTGGATACCGGTTATCGTCCACATTCGGATTTGGCAGGTAATGTTATTGGTCAATACGATATGATTAGTGATTCAACAGTAGCCGGTGATGGTGGCGGCAGAGATTCAAACGCTCAAGACCCGGGTGATTTCACAACTGCCGGTCAATGTTACACAGGATCTCCGGCTAGTGACAGTTCATGGCACGGTACACACGTTGCAGGAACTGTAGCTGCCGTTTCAAACAATAATAGTAATGTTGCTGGTGTCGCATGGAATGTTGGATTAGTTCCCGTGCGTGTATTAGGACGTTGTGGCGGTTCATTATCGGACATCGCCGATGGTATTCGCTGGGCTGCCGGTTTATCTGTTACAGGTGTACCTGCAAACCCAAATCCGGCTCAAGTTATTAATATGTCTTTAGGTTCAAGCAGTCCGACATCTTGTAGTTCAACTTATCAAAATGCAATTACAGCGGCTTATAATGCAGGCACTACAATTGTAGTTGCAGCAGGTAATGACAATAGTTCTGCCGGTTATCCACCAGCTAACTGTAGCAATGTAATATCAGTCACTGCTACAAACAGAAAAGGTGGAAGAGCGTACTATTCAAACTATGGTTCAACAACTGACGTATCTGCTCCCGGCGGTGACGGATGTCAACCAACTTCAAACTCAGAACCAACCACTCTTTCAGATTGCGAAGGAAGTGTTTGGAGTGAGGCGAATATGATTCAGTCAACATATAACACAGGTACAACAACTCCCGGTTCAGACAGCATAGGTGCTTTACAAGGGACTTCAATGGCTTCTCCACATGTTGCCGGTCTTGCTGCATTAATGTATTCAGTAAAACCAACAACAACTCCGGCAGAAGTTGAAAGTGTAATGAAATCAACAGCAAGATCTTTCCCATCTGTAAGTTCACATCAATGTACAACTTCAAATTGTGGTGCAGGTATTGTTGATGCTGCTGCAGCTGTTGCAGCGATGAATGGTGGAACACCTCCACCTCCGCCTCCAACAGGTAACGAGTTGACAAACGGAGTTGCAGTAACCGGTCTTTCAGGTTCGACTGGAACTGAGCAAAACTTCACAATGGACGTTCCAGCCGGTGCAAGCAATTTGGCATTTAACATGAGTGGTGGTTCTGGCGATGCTGATTTATACGTTAAATTTGGTTCAGCACCAACTACTTCTAGCTATGACTGTCGTCCTTATGCATCAGGAAATAATGAGAGTTGTCCTGTAGCATCACCTCAGCAAGGAACATACTATGTAATGATTCGAGCATATTCAACTTATAGTGGCGTGAGTCTAGTTGGAAGTTATGATGTTTCTGCACCTAATGTTGCTCCAAATGCATCATTTACATACAACTGCAACAACTTAGCTTGTACGTTTAACGGTTCCGGAAGTTCAGATAGTGATGGAACAATCTCCAGTTACTCATGGTCATTTGGCGGATCAGGTGTAAATGCATCACACACATTTGCAGGAGCAGGTACCTATTCAGTCACACTCACAGTTACTGATAATGATGGTGCAACTGACACTTCAACTCAATCCGTTACAGTTACAGAACCAGCTAACAATGCACCAAATGCAGCATTTACAGCCAACTGTACAGACTTAACATGCAGCTTTAACGCTTCAGGAAGTTCTGATAGTGATGGTTCCATTGCAAGCTATTCATGGTCATTCGGTGGATCAGGAGTTACAGCATCTCACACTTACGGAAGTGCCGGAACTTACTCTGTAACACTGACAGTGACTGACAATGACGGAGCAACTGACACAGCCACTCAATCAGTAACCGTAACTGAACCACCTGTTTCTGGTAATGCATTGACAAATGGTGTTCCTGTAACCGGACTATCCGCATCAACAGGAAATGTTGTCGAATACACAATGGACGTTCCTGCAGGAGCAACAAACTTGAACTTCGGAATCAGCGGTGGTACCGGTGACGCTGATATTTATGTTAAATTCGGCTCAGCTCCTACAACTTCTAGCTACGATTGTCGCCCATATGTTGGTGGAAACACAGAAAACTGTAGTTTTGCCAGCCCACAAGCCGGAACCTATTATGTAATGGTTCGTGCTTATAGCGCATTTAGTGGTGTTAGTTTAGTAGGAAGTTATACAGAAGGCGGTAGTGGTCCAACTCCAATCAGCCAAACTGTTAGCAATATTTCAGTTTCACAAGGTGCTTGGAAACACTATACTGTTGACTTAACAAATGGCTATTCAAACCTCAATGTAGCTATTAGTGGTGGTTCAGGTGATGCTGACTTATATGTCAGACATGGCG
>JAGRJP010000161.1 GCA_020442665.1 Lysobacterales bacterium | reverse complement strand
ATTCACGAAATGTGTGGAATTTACTGTCTTTGATGAACAAAGATGGTGGATTTGAAATCAATTGGGAAGATGATATTTTGGCAGGAAGTAACGTAACAAAAGATGGGCAGACCGTTCATCCAATGGTAGTGGGGAAATAATATGATTGACGGATTTGTAGCACTTTATGTTTTTATGTTAGCGGCATTTGTCGGGAATGAAATTATTTCCAAAGTGCCGGTTGTATTGCATACGCCTTTGATGTCCGGTTCAAATTTTATTCACGGTATTGTACTGGTCGGAGCTATGGTGGCATTAGGACATGCTGATACACAGCTTGAAAAGGTATTTGGTTTCATTGCGGTGTTTTTAGGAGCCGGTAATGCTGCCGGAGGTTACGTTGTGACAGAACGCATGCTGGAAATGTTCAAAAGCAAGAAAAAAGATAAAAAAGCAGAGGGAGAGAAATAATGGGTGGTTTTTTCAGTATGTCTCTGTTGATTAAAGTCAGTTACTTTGTTGCAGCAGTGTTATTCATCGTTGGTTTAAGACGCATGAGTGCTCCGGCAACCGCTCGTGGCGGTATTGTATGGGCCGGTGTTGGAATGGTCATTGCTACATTGGCAACATTTGGTACTGATGGCATGCACAATCAGGTTTTGATAATTTCAGCTCTTGCCAGTGCCACAGTTCTGGCATGGATTAGCGGTAAAAAAGTAGCAATGACGGATATGCCGCAAATGGTAGCTTTATATAATGGAATGGGTGGCGGTTCTGCAGCATTTATTGGTGCTATGGAATTGTTCAAAGCGGCTAATACGGCACACTCCATGTCTCCGGTTGCGACAACTCTGGCATTGGTTGGTGTGTTTATTGGTGGGATTTCATTGAGTGGTTCTTTGATTGCATTTGGAAAACTACAAGGTCTCATTGATAAGCGTTATACATTTCCGGGACAAAATATTTTCAACGCGTTATTCGCAATTGCTGTAATAGCAGCCGGTGTTTATACCTACATGCACATGGAAACCATGAATATCTGGATTTTCTTTGGTGGCGCTTTGGTTCTAGGCATTTTAATGACCATGCCTATTGGTGGAGCAGATATGCCGGTTGTGATTTCGCTTTATAATGCATTCACCGGACTTGCAGTGTCTTTCGAGGGTTATGTGCTACAGAATGAAGCCATGATAATTGCCGGTATGCTTGTTGGTGCTGCGGGTACTTTATTGACCCAACTCATGGCGAAAGCAATGAACCGCTCTTTGGGCAATGTACTGTTTGGTTCAATGGGTGGCGGAGAGTCTGCCTCCGGCGGTGAACAAGGCGAAATGAAAGAGGTCGAAGGAGCTGATGCTGCAATTATGATGGCATACTCCGAGCGCGTTATTATCGTTCCCGGCTATGGTTTGGCAGTTGCTCAGGCTCAACATAAATTATGGGAACTAACACAAATGCTGACAAATAACGGTGTAGATGTGAAGTTTGCAATCCATCCGGTTGCAGGTCGTATGCCGGGACACATGAACGTGTTACTGGCTGAAGCCGGTGTTCCTTACGATATGATTGAAGACATGGAAGATATCAATCCGCAATTCAATCAGGCGGATGTTGCCTTGGTTATTGGAGCGAATGATGTAGTTAACCCGGCGGCTCGTGATGATCCGGGTTCATCAATTTACGGAATGCCAATTCTGGAAGTGGACAATTCAAAAAATGTGATTGTTATCAAACGTGGTCGCGGAACGGGCTTTGCCGGAATTCAAAATGGCTTGTTCTTTAAGGATAACACCAAGATGCTCTTCGGCGATGCGCAAGAAGCCGTCAGTGAATTAATTCAAGGAATGAAAGAGCTTTGAGTGAATAGAGAAAGTATCTTATAAGGGCAGGCTATTCTGCCCTTTTTTATATGCAATACTCAATTTTCTTATTCAATTTCCACTAATATAAATTGACACCTATCAAGTAAATTCTAAATTGCTGCTTTTATAATAATTCTGGGGTTGTGTGTTTGACAACTCGCAAATTTCAGAAGGTGGCTCGTATGAAAACTGTATTAACATTAGGGGTTCTTTTCTTTTCCGGATGGGTTTTTCCATCAGAGATAACAAAATCTAAAAAAGATGAGTTGTTAGGTCAAAGCTTAACGTCATATCATTCTCTCAAAAATTTCTCGAAAAATGTTGCCGGAACGGTGGTGACAGTTGGTGGTGATAATTTCTGTAATTTCCGCTTGGGAACAACGAGGATTCAGGATGCTATCAATTCGGGAGCGACAGATATTCGTATTGCGTCAAACACGAGTTACAGTGAGAATCTGTCAATCAATAATCAGAGCGTAACGATTCGTGGAGGTTATACAGACTGTTCTGTAGCTGCCGGTGGCATCAGGGATACGGTTCCAATCATTATCAGCGGAAATGCTGTGGCAAATACACCGGTAATAACCATATCGGGCAATACTCAACGTAATACAATAGTTCTGGAACACCTGGAATTAAGGTATGGTGCAGGTAATTCAGGAGCAGGGATATCTGCAATAGGAGCTGATGCTGAAGTATTGATGGATACAGTCTATTTACGGGAGAATAATGCAGTCTTTACAGGAGGAGGTATCTCTCTGGTTGGTGGAAATACCGACATTGTAATGATTGACTCATTGATATTATTCAATTCTGCCGGAACAGGAGGTGGTATTTTTTGCCAAGGTCAAAGTAATTCGGTTGCTATGAGCGGTTGGAGTTCAATCACTCAGAATACAGCTGATTTTCCGGCAAGTACAGGAACATACAATGGTCAAGGTGGTGGAGTATTCTTGTCATTGGGTTGTGGAATGGTAACTTACTCAGGAACAGTAACTCCGAGTTCATCTGATTTTCGAGGTATTGCCGGTAACCATGCCAATGCAGGTGGTGGAGGTGCTTTTGTCGAATCAGGTTCGATTTTACTTGTTCGTGGTTATGAATATTGTGCTGAGGGAAACTGTATCGGCGATAACACCAATCCTGCGAGTTTTCAGTTTAACAACTCCGATGAAGATGCCACAGGAGATGGCTATGGTGGTGCGATACATGCGATAGGTGCAGGAACTTTTGTCAGTTTGTCATCATTTATTGTTTACGACAATGTTTCTGGTGCAAGAGGAGGTGGAATTTATCTTGCAGATCAAGCCACTTTGGAAGCGTATCGCATGACAGATGCTTGCTGGTGGACTGAAAAATGTAATTATTTTTTGAGAAATCTGGCAAATGTTAATGGCGGTTTGGGTGGCGCTATTTTTAACGATAATGCAGCCATAGATGTGAATGGAATATTTTTTGAGGGAAATCGAGCTGATTTTGGTACGGCTATATACTCTATTGGAAATAGTGCAACGACTCGTATTGAGGGAGGTGTTTTCTACCATAATGGCTCTAGTCTTGTTGATGGTTATGATGATAAATATGTTGTGAGATTGGCAGACACAACGGCAGAGTTCGTACACAGCACTTTTTCTGAAAACCGTGCAGAATTAGCAACTTTTGGCGCGAATGCTGGAATGCAAAGTTTTAAATTATATTCGTCCATTGTTTATGATTCCGTCACAGGCAGTGTAATGGCTGCCGGAGCCGGAGGGGTCGTCGATGTGGACTGCGTGATTTCGCACGAAAACGCATCAATTCCAACTGCAACCCGTTCAATTGTTGATGATCCTGTATTTGTGAATCCAAGTAATAGGGATTTTCATATTGACTCGGTTCTTTCACCGGCTGTTGACTATTGTGACAATTCAAAAACAGGAACATTGCAACAAGATATAGACTATGAAATTCGAGGTTGGGATGATCCCAATGTACCGGGGAATGTTTTTGGAGCTTTTGATGTTGGTGCTGATGAAACTTATGAGAATGACGTGATTTTCAGAAATGGATTTGAACAATAACAAGATTTGTTAAAAAATGACCTGAAACTTAATTTTCAAAGTTATAATGAAAGTCTTATAAAAAGGCTAAGAGAGGTGTACTTTGGATAAAAAACAAGTGAAAGGCAGTTGTTTATGTGGTGATGTTAGTTATCAATATTCAGGTGATGCGATGGTTTTTCAATACTGCCACTGTTCCAGATGTCGGAAGTTTACGGGTTCGGCTCATGCTTCAAATATTATTATAAGTCCCGAACAGTTTCAGTGGATAACCAGTGAGGAAATGGTCGGAAGGTATGAACTCCCTGAAACGAAACATTTTGCCACATCTTTTTGTAAGAAATGTGGTTCTTCATTACCATGGAAGACTCAGAGTGGCAAAGCAGTTATCATTCCAGCGGGGACATTGGATGATGATCCTGATATCAAACCAACGCACAATATCTTTTATACAAACAAAGCACCGTGGTATGAAGAGGTCGGTTGCCTGAATAAATTCGAAGCTTTTCCTGTAAAGGATTGATTAATTTTGTAATTCCTTTAAGTTTCGGTATTGTTCCAATGCTTCCGGGTTTGTAATTGAGTTCATATTGTTTATTGGGTTATGAAGTGCATTTAAAACGATGTTTTAAAGTTTAAGAAAGATACCGTATTCAAAATTAGTGTGTTCAGCCAACTGATTTATTCACGGTATTTTAATGGTCTAAATACTTTTTCAAATCTATAGGAGTATCAACATCAATAGATGCATCATTACAGGGTATGCATATAGTTTGATTTTGGTATTTCCGAATAATATTTTTTGCCCCGAAATTCTTATTTGTTAATAAAACCAATTCTGAATAAAACTGTTGAGGGAAAATTACCGGAATACCAAAAGAATTATTGTACATACTCGCAATAATTTTTTTTGGATGTTGATTTGATGTGTTTATTAATTTTTCATAATGTTTTTTCTTAACCAAGAACTGATCACATGTGCTAAATAGAATATGTGAATATTGAGTTTGCAAATTTTTAACTGCAAAAGCAATTGAGCTACCCATGCCTATACTCCAATTTTTATTACGTAAAATCTGCATTTTTGGGAATGTTTCTGACATGAGTTGATAATAACAACCTGATATAACAAAAACATCATCTGATAAAGATTTCAAATTATTGTACAGATCTTCGAGAATATATTTATCGTGGACTTTTAATAATTGCTTGGCTTGTCCCATGCGAGATGAAGCTCCTGCAGCAAGAATAACGGTAGCAATCATGAGTTTTTCGTTCTTTGATTGTTCAATTTTAGCTGTATCTCAGCAACAATGGATAGTGCAATTTGTTCCGGTGAATTGCAATGTAAATCCAGCCCTACAGGAGCAAATAAGCGATTTTCAAAGTCACTGAGTTTCAACTCGCATTTTGTTAAAACTTTATCTCTGCGGTTTGCTGGACCGAGAAGTCCAATGTAAGGAGTGTTGGTTTTATAAAACTCTGACAAATACTTTGCATCTCTTCCTATATTATGTGTCATGATAATTACAGCATCGAAATCAGTAATAATTGTTTCTAAATTGTTTAATTCGGTAATGATTTTGTCGGAATTTTTATTATCTGGGAGTTGTTTTAACCGGGCTTCACGGTGATCCAGAATATAACAATGCCAATTCATAAATTCCACTTGTTTACAAACCGGTATTACATCAATTCCTGATCCAACAATGGCTACTTTCAATGGAGTTTTAAACTTGATTGAACAATAGTCTTCGGGATTGATATGTTTGTCTCGTTCAATTTCTGTGACTGATAAAAGAGTCTTTTCATCATCTTGAAACCAATATTCTGAAAACAATTTTGAATCCTGGTTGTGATTTAGTGCCAGTAACGATTTTTTTGCCTGATTTATTTCTGGATTGAGATAACTAAATGGTCGATAATAATTTTGAGAATCAATCAGCTGCATTAGAATTTTGATTTCTCCATCACATCCGGCACCAAGTCCAAATATAGAATCATCGCTCAAATCGTAAGTGATTATTTTGGGCGTGCGATTATGGAAAATAGTTTCAGAATGTTCCGCTAAATCTGATTCCAGACACCCTCCGCTGATGAGTCCATAAGTTTTCAGGTTAGCATCAATAAGTATCATTGCTCCTGATTTTTTATAAGAGTTTCCTGTCGTTTCAACAATTGTAGTCATAACCATTGGGATGTTTTTTTGTTTATTTTCAATAAAAACATCCCACAAAGGAACTATTTGCTCAAGCATGGACTTATCCCAAATTAATTGGCAAAGTTCTTATTCTTTGACCGGTTAATTTGTATAAAGCATTTGCTAATGCCGGAGCAAGAGGAGGAACTGAAGGCTCTCCTAATCCAGTTGGATGGGTGTCCGTTTGTACAAAAGAGATTTTAATGTTTTTTGGTGCTTGATTAATCCTCAGTAATTGATAATCATGAAAATTGCTTTGTTGAACTTTGCCATCTTTTATGGTTATTTTTTCCCCTAGAGCGACGGATAAAGCCTGATGGACTCCGCCTTCTAATTGGGCTCGGGCTCCATTTGGATTAACCACAGGTCCGCAATCGACCGCAACATAGACATTATGAATCACTGGTTGGTCTTTTTCGATTGATACCTCAACCACTTCAGCGCAATAACTCAGATGATCGATTGCACAAGCCACACCATAAGCATGACCCTTTGGAAGTTTTGGATTTTTCCAGTTAGAAATTTTCTCGACTTCTTTCAAAACTCCTTTGAGTCTTTCATTTTGAATTGGAAATTTCTCACTTTGTGCTGGATACTCCATGGTGTATTCATCAATAAGATTGAGACGATAATCCAATTCATCCTCACCAGCTTTTTCTGCAAGTTCATCCATAAAACACTCTAAAGCAAAGGTACCATGTGTTGTATGAACGGCTCGCCACCAACCACGATAAACACCGGATATCAGCATGGTGTACTCTGAGCTACGATTCGGACAGCGATAAAGCATATTAGCAGTACCATCAGCTTCACCTCGACCGGCATTTAAAGCAGGCCCTAAAGTCGCATTGATAGCTGGTGTTGAAAGTCTGTGTCTGAACGCATGGGGATTCCCGTCTTGATCAAGTGTGGCATCAAAACGATGAACTGCCGGAGGTCTATAAAAATCGTTTTGAATATCATCTTCACGACTCCAAAAAACCTGAACTGCTTGATTGGGAAGTTCCTTGGCAATTAAAGCTGCTTCAGTAACAACATCCGGGTTAATGCGACGGCCAAATCCACCACCCATTAATGTGACATAAAGTTCAATTTTATCTTCACTAACCCTCGTGGCTCCTGCTACTGAACTAGCCGCCCAATTAGGAAACTGTGTTGGAGCCCATATTTTTATATTCTCGCCATCAAACAACGCAGTGCAATTCATAGGTTCCATTGTGGAATGAGCAATAAAAGGAACTTCATAAGTTGCAGATATGACCGATTGAGATGATTTTAAAACAGCGTCAGGATCGCCTTGTTTATTAACTAGTTCAATGCCCGGTTTACTGACATTTTCTAGCATGGTTTTACGATAATCTTCTGAGCTCTCTGAGGCATGATTGCCACTTTTCCAATTGATTTTTAATAGTGACTTACCCTGCATTGCAGACCAGGTATTGTTTGCTATGACAACAACTCCATGTTTGGTATTAACTGGAGCAGCTACAGCCTGAATTTGAAAAACTTTTAAAACTCCTTTTACTTTCTTGCATTCTGTAGCATCAAAGGAATCAATTGTGGCACCAAACTCAGGAGTTCGCGCCACAACTGCATAAACACAATTCTCCGGTGCGCTGTCGATACCATATTTGGCTTTTCCGCAGACAATGTCATCAACGTCTACACCGGTATGTTCTTTTCCAATTAGTTTGAAATCTTTGGCGGATTTCAAAGTTACAGTATCGGGTGGAATTAACTTTGCAGCATCTTTTGCAAGTTCACCATAACTTAGTGAGTTTCCTTTAGAATCAATAACTTTTCCGTTTTCTGTTTTTAGATTATTAACTGACTGATTGAATATTTTGGAAGCCGCTTGTAATAAAACCTGTCTCAATTTTCCTGCACTTTCACGAAGTGGTA
This sequence comes from Lysobacterales bacterium, assembly GCA_020442665.1. Lineage (GTDB taxonomy): Bacteria > Pseudomonadota > Gammaproteobacteria > Xanthomonadales > Marinicellaceae > NORP309. The sequence goes on along the minus strand of JAGRJP010000161.1, from coordinate 2,057 downwards.
ACCAGTTATCCCTTACAGATCCACTGCCACCGGTGCCTTGCCTGCCATATTTTTTAGGATTATTTACTGCTTGCTTGATTTTTACCGCTTTCCAGTCCAAATCCAGCTCTTCAGCAATCAATAGAGCTAAAGATGTTCTAACCCCTTGACCCATTTCAGATTTTGCAATGGTTATTGTTGTGGTATTGTCCTTTTCGATTTTTACAAAAGCATTAGCGAGAAAATCTGTATCTTCTGATTGAACATCTGCTTTAGAAAAAACTCTTGTTGATAGTAATAGCCCACCACCTGCGACCGCTGAGATTTTTAAAAAATGACGACGTGAAATTGTATATGGCTCATGAACTCTGTTGGGATAAAGCGTATCAAGAATTTCTTTTCTCATGATTGCTCTCCAATTTTGGCTGCAGTTTTAATCGCTTTACGGATGCGTAGATAAGTTCCACAACGACATAAATTACCGCTCATGGCATTATCGATGTCGGTATCATTTGGATTTTTATTTGATTCCAGTAATGCGGCGGCAGACATGATTTGTCCCGATTGGCAATAACCACATTGAGGAACATTTTCCTTACGCCATGCAATTTGTAAGGGATGATTATTATTTTTGGACAATCCTTCGATGGTAGTGATTTTTTGATTGTTAGCTGCTGAAATAGGAATACTACAAGAACGAACTGCTTTGCCATCGATATGAACAGTACAGGCTCCGCAGAGAGCTTTTCCACACCCGTATTTTGTCCCTTTCAGTTTAACAATATCCCGAATCACCCAAAGTAAGGGCATATCTGCGGGTGCATCGATATCATGGGTGATATTGTTAATTGTAATTTTATACATAGCAAACTCCAAAAAAGTAACTTCAAGTATTCTATCAAAAAAAGCGGGTCTTGTTTTTTAAAATTTTATGAAACGGGCTCATAGTAATAATAAATTGACCCTAAAACACAACTAATTATCAATTTTGTAACTCCGGTAAGTTTTGGTACTGTTCCAATGCTTCCGGGTTTGCAAGTGCGTCGGTGTTGTTTACAGGGCGATTGTGGATAACATTACGAACTGCTATTTCAACAATTTTGCCGCTCAAGGTTTTTGGAATCGCTGTCACCTGAATCACTTTCGCAGGAATATGTCGTGGTGTGGTGTTACTGCGAATTGTGGTTTTAATTTTATTTGTTAATTCTTCATTGAGTTGCATCTTATTATGAAGAACAACAAATAATATCACGCGAACATCTCCATCCCAGTCTTGGCCAACAGCGATAGATTCTACCACTTCCGGTAATTTTTCCACTTGGCGATAAATTTCGGCGGTACCAATTCGTACTCCACCTGGGTTGAGGGTGGCATCTGACCGACCATAAATTGTTAATCCTTGATTTTCGGTAATTTTTGCTAGATCGCCGTGACACCAGATATTGTCAAATTTGTCGAAATAGGCACTTTTGTATTTTTCATCATTGCTATCGTTCCAGAATTTCACTGGCATCGCTGGAAAAGCATTCATGCAGGAAAGTTCTCCGGCTTCACCAAAAACTCTCTCACCGTCATCGTTTAGAATAGCGACGTCCAAACCAAGCCCCAAACATTGGAGCTCGCCTTTGTAGACCGGAAGTGCGGGATTTCCAAGAGCAAAGCAAGAACAAATATCTGTACCACCGGAGATTGAAGACAAACAAACATCCGATTTCCAGTTTTTATAGACGAAATCATAGTTTTCCGGCATCAAAGGTGAGCCTGTGGAAAAGATAGTTGTTAGATTTTCAAACTGACGGTTATGATTAGGAATCACTCCTGCTTTCTCAATCGCAGAAATCCATTTGGCACTGGTTCCAAAATGTGTAATTTTGTATTTTTCAACCATATCCAGCAAGCGATTGCCATCGGGATAGAATGGAGAACCATCATAAATAAACAATCCCGCACCTGTTGTCAGAGTCGAAACCATCCAGTTCCACATCATCCAGCCGCAGGAGGTGAAGTAGAACACGCGGTCGCCCGGCTTCACGTCGCCGTGCAGCTTGTGCTCCTTCAGGTGCTGCAGCAGCGCGACG
>JAGRJP010000160.1 GCA_020442665.1 Lysobacterales bacterium | reverse complement strand
GTGGCAAATCCACCCGGAACACTCACACCTAATTCGGATAAATGTGTTATCATCTCGCCCAATGAAGCATTTTTGCCACCGACTTTGGCGAGGTCTTTCATTCCCAGTTGGTTTAGTTTTAAGATGTATTCTGACATGAGCTCAATCTGCAAAGGTTTGAAAAACGGCATTTTAACATTATGTAACCTGATATCAGGCGGAATTAGAATATTTTATGAAAAAATGTACAATCTTTTATGTCTCTGACGGCACAGCAATTACAGCCGAAACTGTTGGCAATTCGTTGGTTTCACAGTTCGATGATGTTGAATTCACCAAAATTCGCATTCCTTTTGTCGATACGGTGGAAAAAGCCCAAGCTGCTGCCCAAAAAATTAAAGATGCTTATGTCGATTGTCAACCTCTGGTGATTAACACGGTTGTTGATATTGAATTGCGTAGAATTATTCATTCCGGTGGCGGACTTAAACTCGACCCATTCAATCGGTTGCTGAGAACGATTGAGGACACTCTGGGAATTAAGCGCTCTCCGGTTGTGGGAAAAGCTCATGGAGTTGTTGATTCCGAATCCTATAACCGCAGAATTGATGCAACCAACTTTGCTTTGGTTCACGATGATGGAATCAGTACATCTTACGATGAAGCTGATATTATTTTGCTCGGTGTCAGTCGCTCCGGTAAAACCCCGACTTGTTTGTATCTGGCTTTGCAATATGGTGTGAAAGCTGCCAATTATCCGCTGACTGAGGAAGATTTAGACAAAATGAAAATTCCGGATAGTGTTTTAAAACACCGTGACAAAGTTTACGGATTGACTATTGATCCATTTAGATTATCACAAATTCGATCTGAAAGACGAGCAGGAACCCGATATTCCAATTTACGTCAGTGTCAGAGAGAAGTGAGCGATGCTGAAGCTTTATTTTTAAGAAATGGCGTTGATTTTCTCAGTACAACTGATACCTCTATTGAAGAAATTTCTGGAAAAGTATTGCTTGCCCTCAATATCCATAATAGACTTCACTAATGATAACCAACCCTGTTAAAAACAAAATAAGAAAGTCTGAAATTGTTAATCCCAAGTGTTTAACACTTCGTCATGAGAATAATTTTGTGATGTTGCAACTGTTGCTACCTAACCATTTTAAAACGGGTGAAAAATACATCAGTACGGCAAAAAACAGACCTAGACTGGTGATGAAAATCATCAATTGTTACAAATACACCACGGAAATCATTATGAATTATGAATTTGATTCTCAAAGTAGCGAAGAAATCAATATCAAAATTTATCATGATGCTCAACTTGCAGAAATTGTTTATTGCACGGACGTGCAAAAATTTATCCGTTTGCTGGGACCCAAAGTTTGTCCGCAAATTCATAAAAAGACCCGAACCACTCTCAACATATTCCTGCAAAAGTGGCTTAATTTCTTGCTTGCGAAAGGATATTCCGGTCATTTATGGCAGTTGATTTCGTAAAATCAGAATAATACGATATAAATTATCTAATGGATAAATCATCTCCGATTAGTTAAAATAGGATTTTTATTTTTTTAAATCAATGAGAGTCATGCTCTCCTAACACAAGAGGAAAAAACATGAGTGTATTAGTAGGAAAAAAAGCTCCTAATCTTAAAGGTGCAGCCGTTTTAGGAACCGGTGAAATTGTTGACGATTACAATTTCAAAAAAGCAACCAAAGACAAAATTAAAGTGGTTTTTTTCTATCCATTAGACTTCACTTTCGTATGTCCATCAGAATTGATTGCATTTGATCACAGATTACATGAATTTGAAAAACGCGGTGTAGAAGTGGTTGGTGTTTCCATTGACTCGCAATTCACTCACAACGCGTGGAGAAATACTCCAATCAACAAAGGCGGAATCGGCCCTGTGAAATACACATTATTTGCAGACGTGACACATCAAGCCTGTAAAGCCTATGATGTGGAAACTCCTGATGGAGCGGTTGCTTTCCGTGGATCATTTTTGATTGATCAGGACAATGTGGTTCGTCACCAAGTTGTTAATGACTTGCCATTAGGACGTAACATTGATGAAATGTTAAGAATGGTTGATGCATTGAAATTCAATCAGGAACATGGTGAAGTTTGTCCGGCAGGCTGGAAAGACGGTGATAAAGGAATGAATGCATCTCCTGACGGAGTTGCTGATTATCTGGCTCATGAAGCAGACAAGCTATAATTGATAGAAATTAATCAATTTAACCCCAAAACCCGGTACTTCACCGGGTTTTTTTTATGGTTCAAATTTTGTCATGAGATTTTTGAAACTATTTTCTTGCTAAATGTTATTAATGTTTCTATTATGAAACTTTACTATTTGTCCGATGATCATGGAAACAATAAAGAAAGGCTTTTTACTCGGGGTTGGCCTGTTAATCCCATTATTATTAGTTGAATATTTATCTGCTGAATATTCATTTCACAAAATGAACCAAATGACGGTTGACTCGTTTGAAGCATTCAAGAATGAATTTGATGCTGATGAAGAATTGTATGATGAAGTTGAATTAGGAGATGTAGAAAGCCATTCAAATTTTGAGTATGATTTTAACAAGTCCTATGTGAAAGATATCGAAATCTTGGACTATAATTCAGTCATTCAAAATAATCAGTTGCTTATCCGAGGTCAGATTAAAAATAATGCGGAAAAAGAAATTTCAAGCATAGAAATTGAAGCAGAACTGTTTGATGAAGCAGGAAATTTTGTATTTGAATGTGCTGAATACTTATCCGAAAGCATAGCCACAAATACAGTTGAAAACTTTCTTATCAAATGCGGATGCAGCGAAAACAGCGTTCCTGAATACAGCAAAATTGAAGTCAGTATTGCCAGAGCTTCGGCTTATTGATTTTTGTTAGAATTTCATTGCTTTAATCAATTTGGGAAATTAAAAAAAAGAGTTAACCATTTACAACTTTCTATATATTCGACCAAAATCCACACTCTACAGCGGTTCTACTCAATGGGGTCAGAGTTCATTGGTTCACCCCATTGAATACTCCTATGGTAAAAATGGGGTGGTTAATTTGGGTTTATAATGTGACAGTTCTTACCTTTGGTTCTTGTAAGAGTATTTTACCTTTTTTATCAAGTTCAATAATATAATTTAAAGAATCTGAATAGCTTACACTTAATTTCAAATGGAATTTTTTTTGTAGCTCTTTACATTTTCCCCAACTATTCTGAATAGTTATCTTTTTAAATATTTCACAAATCAGACCAGAGTCAATTTCTGGCATTGACTCATAACCCCGTACCCAATGGTAAAGCTCTGCATATTCTTCCTTAACGAATTTTTCTAATTTTTTTGTTGAGTAAGATTTTAATTCTTTCATTAACTCTAAATCTTCTGGCTCAGGTTGATTTGACATTTGAAAATACAATTCGAAAGAATTTTTTTCTTCTATATATTCAGGATATGATATTAAACAATATCTTGAGTACCATGTGCGCTGGGGATATAAATCAAGTCTTGGTTTATTAGAATGGCAACTGCTAATTTTATAGAACTCATACACCAAATATTCTAACTTCGTCAATGATTGAGAATATACCTCACCAAAATCTTGGTTTGAGCGTTTTATTTCTTGTTTACAGCTTATTAAGAATAATGCACAAAAAAACAAAGTCAAAATCAATAAAAGCTTCATTGCTATATTCCATATCCCAAGTCAATAACTCTGACCCCAATGATTGGACTTTAGTTCTTCGTAAAGAACTGTTACTCCATCATTAAGGTCTACCGTGTTTTTCGAAACGGCATCTTTACTAAACGAAGATATGTGCAATATAGATATAATTAATTTAATACTTGGCAATTTGTTTCCCCTTTTCTTTTGTAAATAAAAAACTCTTTATCTTTGTAATGAACATAAAACACAATAGATTGTGTCAATTGCTTTTCTATTTCGAAATGCTTTTGTGATTTTCTATTGCTAAAATACAGGTTTACAGGAGGGCGATAAAAGTAACTTAACTTCATTAATTCATTACATAATATCTTTTGTTTTTTTGATGGAGATGCCCACCATAGTTTATTTCTAAGAAATCTATCTTCACCTACTGAAAAGTGAAACTCAATTTTCTCATTCTGAACCAATTTCACCTCGGATAAGCACCAGCTATGATAGAGACTGTGTTTTTCAAAAGAGTTTTCACACTTCAATTTCTCATATATCCTAAACAAGTAAAAATCAATAATTGACATTTCCGGACTAGGTTTCACAAATTTAGACGGTGTAGAAAGTCCAATATTACAAGATGTTACCAGATAAATTAATATTATTGTTTTTATTTTAGCCTGCATGATATTTATAATGCTTGAAGTTTCTCTTCAACCCTGGTGATAACTGAGCCATTGCATTTTCTTAGGCCTGATATGAAGTGAGTTTCAGTCATTTCTATATTTAGAAATACTTTAATACAACTAATTTTAGTTCTGTCAATTAATAAATCCCGGGGTAAATCATGTTTGAATATTATATTTTGCAGTTCTCCTTTATCTAAATCTATTCCAAGCCTTGAAACTAAACCTTTAGTTTTACTCTTACAAATTCTCTCTGGATCCATATTTTCAGATAATGTATATTTTTTATTTTTAAAGTGTAAATATAAAGTTTTACTATCGGAGTCAAAATCAGGTTCTGATGTCAAACATACTAAATCTTGATGATTCGTCATATTAGGACATTTATACATTTGAAATATTTGATATAGCAAATATTCGACTGGATCGACTTTAGTCTTTGTAAGCTCATTTATTAAATTGGGATGAGTTATGTCGGTTTTTTCATCATATTTATACCAATAAGAAGATTGTTGGTATGTCTTAATATTTTCATTTGAGCTACATGATATTAAAGACATTAACAGAAGTGTAGATGGGAAACACTTTAAACGAATATTTAATTTAGACATTGTTTCTAGAATAGTGGTCAAAATCATTAATTAGTAAGTTAATACCTATTCATTGTATGTTTTGTAGAACAGTTTGTAAATGTAAAATGCAAGCTTAGCAATATATTGACTCGATTCCTTAAAAAATGCCAAGGTGAAAACTAGTAAAAAATCCATCCAGATATGTTCCACTCAAGGACTAGAGCTGTTGATTTTCTTTTATGTTTTTTTCAAGGTTTATAATGCCGTTCAAAACAAACGACATCTTTTACACTTGATTAATTTTCGATTTCGGTTCAAATAAGCTGTATGAATGACTTGAGTGCAAAAAGCACACAATCAGATGGATTTGTTCAACGTGATGTTCTTGATGTTAAAATTAAGGATGCTGTGCATAGCATATACGTACCAGTCACCTAATGACTGTAATCAACAATAAGATTTTTTTGGATAAACGAAAGTGAAAAAAGTTTAAGTTGTTCGAATGAAGTCATCGAGCATCTCAAGCCGGAATTTTTTCTACATTCCAGCTTGAAATATAAGTTATTTTAGAGCTTATTTTTTAAAGTGCTCGACTTCTACGTCGGTATAAATTCCACCGCGAACCATAAACTCAATTCGAACTTTCATCCAGCGCGGATTGGTGGCTTTGACTAAATCATCAAGGATTTCATTGGTAACCGCTTCGTGGAAAGCTCCGACATCACGGAAAGACCAGACGTACAATTTCAAAGACTTTAATTCAACACAAAGTTCATCAGGTGTGTAATCCAGATAAATGGTAGCGAAATCCGGTTGTCCGGTTTTTGGGCAAAGACATGTGAATTCAGGGATTCGGATAGAAATTTTGTAGTCTCTGCCTTTTTGTGGGTTAACAAATGTTTCTAATTCTTTGCTTGGTGATGTACTCATGGCATAATGTACCGTTTTTAAAAAACGTGCACCTTAAACAATTAACAAAGGAATAGCAAGCCTCTATGCGATTATCGAAGATAAAATTAGCGGGATTCAAGTCATTCGTTGACTCTACTGAATTTCTAATGCCATCCAATCTGATTGGTGTGGTTGGGCCGAACGGATGCGGCAAGTCAAATATCATTGATGCCGTGCGCTGGGTAATGGGTGAAAC
>JAGRJP010000159.1 GCA_020442665.1 Lysobacterales bacterium | reverse complement strand
GACTTTGCCGGGTTCAGAATATCCATTAATTGAAAATGTTGAAACTTATGAAAACATTGAACTTGAAGCATCTGTTCTTAAGAATTTATTAAACCAATCTGCTTTTTGTATGGCTGTTCAGGATGTTCGATACTTTTTAAACGGCCTTTTATTTGAATTGGACGGTAACAAAATCCGTTGTGTTTCTGCAGACGGACATAGACTTGCTTTATCTGAAACCAACTTTAATAATAATAAACAAATTAATAAGCAGTTTTTAATTCCAAGAAAAGGAGTATTGGAGTTACAAAAATTAATCAGGGATAAGGATAAAAATGTTTCCATAAATTTGGGTAAGAATCACATTAACTTTATTTGCGATGGGATTAGTTTAACTTCAAAACTGATAGATGGTAATTTCCCTGATTATCAAACGGTTATCCCACTGGATATGGAGCAATTTTTCACAGCAGACAAAAATACTTTAAAGTCTGCGTTATTAAGGGTTGCTATTTTATCCAATGAAAAATTTAAAGGGGTTAAGCTCAATATTGAGAATAATAGTTTAAATATTATCGGGCATAACCCGGAACAGGAACAAGCTGAGGAAATTGTTAATATTAACTCCAATATAAATGATATAAAAACCGGGTTTAATGTTAATTATTTAGTTGATGCAATTAATGCTATTGATAGTGATCAAATTATGTTCAGTTTTAAAAACGCTTTAAGCAGTTGTTTAATTAAACACCCTGAAGATAATAGTTGTCGGTTGATAGTTATGCCCATTAGAATCTAATTTGTGTTTATTAACAAACTCAGAATATTAAACTTCAGAAATATTCTTGATAAAGATTTTAAATTTGAAAAAAAAGTAAATATTTTCTACGGTGAGAATGGAGTAGGAAAAACAAGTATTCTCGAAGCAATTAATTATATTTCGTCCGGTAAATCATTCAGGAAAGGTAATTACAAAGATTTTATTAATTATGAATCGAACGATTTCACTATTTATCTCGGTTATAATAAGGATGATTTAGAAAATTCCATTTCTGTTCGTAAAGACAAAAAAGGTCAATGGAAAGCAAAAAAGAACAATACCAACATTTCTCAACAATCCACTCTTACTGAGTCCTTACCTGTAATATCAATCGACCCTGAAGTTTATCGTTTAGTAGACTCAAGTCCACAATACAGAAGATCTTTTATTGATTGGTTAGTGTTTCACGTGAAACATGATTATTTACTATTGTGGAAAAAAACACATAAATGTATCAAACAACTAAATACTTTATACAAACTCAGAGGTAATACTAATGAGATAGAGACATGGGAGCAAATGTTAGTTAGTTGTACAGAAAAGCTCAATCAAGTCAGAAATCATTACTTTCTACAAATATCACCTATAATTACAAATATCGTAAGAGAAATTTTACCAGGTTTAGATGGTATTGTTTTGATTTATAAAAGAGGTTGGACCGAAGGATTATCTTTTATCCAACAACTTGAAAAAGACAGGGAGAAAAATTTAAAGTATGGACAGCTTTTAAATGGACCTCATAAGATGGATATAAAAATAACAATTAATCATACAGATGCTTCTAAAGTTTTATCGCGTGGACAAAAGAAAATGCTTTCTATTGTTTTTTATCTGTCTTATTTAAAAGTATTGGAATTCAATCAGATTTTTCCAATACTGTGTTTAGATGATTTTGACGCTGAAATTGATGAAAATAAATTACAAACAACATCAGAATATTTTAAATCATATCAGTCACAAATTTTTATAACTTCTGTTCATAAAGAAAAGATTGTTAAAGCATTTCCGAATGCTGATTTGTTTCACGTGAAACATTCATAGTTCTTATTTTTATTGGTGTAATGAAAATTATATTATCTTTTAGAGAAGGTATTAATCTGTTATAATCCCCTGTTGATATTTTAAGAGAAAATTTATATGTCAGATAACTATAATTCTTCCAATATTAAAGTCTTAAAAGGGCTTGATGCGGTTCGTAAAAGACCGGGAATGTATATTGGTGATACGGATGATGGAACTGGTTTACATCACATGGTGTTTGAGGTTGTGGATAATGCCATTGATGAGGCATTGGCAGGTCATTGTGATGATATTCAGGTTGTAATCCATAAAGATGGTTCGGTCAGTGTTTCTGATAATGGTCGTGGAATTCCAGTTGATATTCATAAAGAAGAAGGAGTTTCTGCTGCTCAAGTTATTATGACAGTTCTGCACGCCGGTGGTAAGTTTGATGATAATTCATACAAGGTTTCTGGTGGTTTACATGGTGTTGGTGTGTCTGTTGTAAATGCGCTTTCGGTTAAATTGATTCTTAGAATTAAGAGAGATGGAAAGTTATATCACCAGGAGTACAAAATGGGTGAACCTTTAGCACCGCTTGTGGAAATTGGAGAGACAAATGAAAGTGGAACAACTTTGCAATTTTATCCGTCAGCGGAAATTTTCTCTGATATTGAGTTTCACTATGATATTCTGGCAAAAAGATTAAGAGAGTTGTCGTTTCTAAATTCAGGTGTAAAAATATGTTTGAGTGATGAAAGGGATGATAGAAATGATAAATTTGAGTATGAAGGTGGTATATCTTCGTTTGTACAACACTTAGGACGTCGTAAGAAACCACTTCATCAATCAGTTATCCATTTTGATGGTGGAGATAATGCAGGAACCACAGTAGAAGTTTCAATGCAATGGACAGACTCTTACCAAGAAAATGTTTATTGTTTTACCAATAATATTCCTCAGAAAGATGGGGGAACACATCTAGCAGGATTCCGAGGAGCTTTAACTCGAACAATTAATAATTATCTGGCTGGCAACTCTAAAAAAGGTGCTACAGCGTCAGGAGATGACTGTAGAGAAGGGTTGATAGCTGTTGTTTCGGTAAAAACCCCTGATCCGAAATTTTCATCACAAACAAAAGATAAGCTGGTTTCATCAGAAGTGAAATCTATTGTTGAAAGTTGTGTGGGTGAAAAACTGGCAGAGTTTTTTTTGGAAAATCCTATTGAAGCAAAAATTGTAACTGAAAAAGTCATAGAAGCAAGTCGCGCCAGAGAAGCAGCTAGAAAAGCCAGGGAAATGACACGTCGAAAAGGAGCTCTTGACATTGCCGGACTTCCTGGAAAGTTAGCGGACTGTCAGGAGAAAGACCCATCGTTATCTGAAATATTTCTGGTCGAGGGTGACTCTGCGGGTGGATCTGCTAAACAAGGTCGTAATAGAAAATCTCAGGCAATTCTTCCGCTAAAGGGAAAAATTCTCAACGTGGAAAAAGCCCGTTTCGATAAAATGATTCAATCCGCAGAAGTAGGGACTTTGATTACTGCTTTGGGATGTGGAATAGGTAAAGAAGATTTTGATGCGGATAAATTGCGCTATCATAAAATTATTATTATGACCGATGCTGATGTTGACGGTTCACATATCAGAACATTATTGTTGACTTTTTTCTATAGACAAACACCAGAGTTAATTGAAAGAGGTCATATTTACATTGGTCAGCCACCTCTTTATAAGGTTAAATACGGCAAACAGGAAAACTATATTAAAGATGATGAAGAATTAAATAATTATTTACTGGCTCGAGCCATTGAAAACACCAGTCTTCATTATCAAAAAGACACTCCACCATTGACAGGTCTAGGGCTAGAACAGTTAATAAAACAACATTTGGATGTTAAAAGTATCACAAAAAGATTATCAATTATTCATGATAAACAAGTAATGAGATTGTTGCTGAATACGGATGTGATTGGCTCTGAAAAACTATCAAATAAACAGGAATTAAAATCCTGGTGCGAAAAAGCACAACAGTTGTTGAACAAAGAAGTAAAAGCCGGTGTAAGCTGGAGCGTCGATCTTTCAAAAGAATCTGATGCTATAGAGTTTGTCGAAAACGCCAATGGCTTGGTTAATACCACGACATTGAAGTATTCCTTCTTTGAATCATCGGATTACAAAGCGATTGCTAATTTAACCCAACAAACACTTGATTTAATCACAACCGATTCTTATTTCTTAAAAAATGAAAAAACATTTGAATTCAATAACTTAGAAGATGGAATCAACCAATTATTTACTATTGCCAAAAAAGGATTGACGATTAGCAGATTTAAGGGTTTGGGTGAAATGAATCCTGAACAACTATGGGAAACAACCATGGATCCGGAAACACGCCGTTTGCTCCAGGTTACAATCGAAGACGCTGTTGGGGCAGATGAAATATTCTCAACCTTGATGGGTGATGTTGTTGAACCTCGCAGAGAATTTATAGAACAAAACGCTTTATATGTTACTAATCTGGATGTGTAATTATGAATGAACAACTAAGACAAAGAATAGAGAGTTTGGTTAGTAGCAACAAATGCATGTTGTTTATGAAAGGAAACCCCAAACAACCCCAGTGCGGATTCTCAAGCAACACAGTGAAAATTATCCAAGAGCTACTTGGGTCTGATTTTGTAACATTCAATGTTTTGGAAGATATGGAGATCAGAGAGGGAATCAAGGAATACGGAAACTGGCCAACAATTCCACAACTGTATATCAATGGAGAATTAATTGGTGGGAATGATATTGTCACTGAAATGTACAACACTGGAGAGCTACAATCTTTGCTAGGATTACCGCAACCGGAAAGAACACCTGCAAAGCTAACTATTTCTGAAAAAGCGAAGGAAAATATCTTACAAGGAATAGAAAACATTGGCTCGAATGTATTAATGCTTTCAATAGATGGAAATTACAATACACGTTTTTCAATTGAGCAACCAAAAGGGTATGAATTGTTTTCGGAAATTGGGGAAATAAAAATATATATGGATATTGGCACAGCAAAACGTGCTAATGGGATTGAAATTGACTGGGTGGAAGATTTAAAAGGTTCAGGGTTAGTGATTAAAAATCCCAATGAGCCTAAAGCAGTGAACCAGCTTTCTCAACAAGACTTTGCAAAGGGATTAAAAGAAGGTACGTTTAATCATATTTATGACGTTCGTACGGAAGCTGAATTTGCTCAGAAAGCCATTCCTGGTTCAAAGCGACTGGATAAATTAGCAATGCAGGAAATAGAGCAATTGGATAAAACCACACCATTGGTATTTGTTTGCAATGTAGGAAACAGCAGTATGGGTGCTTGTGAATACTATCGAAAACAGGGGTTTACCAATGTTAATAATCTTGCAGGCGGAATTTCCAGCTGGAAAGAATAATCATTGAAAAGTAAAAGGAACAAACTTGCCACTCAAATAGTGCCGGCAATAGTTGCTATTGTCTTTCTCTTTTTGTACAACAACTACGTTGATACAGGAAAAAACTCGCAAAAGACTAACAATAGTGTTATTGAACAACTTTTTAAATCTCGTAAATCCGGGCAAGATGTTACAATTTCGGCGGAAGTAATAAAAACATTGTTAGATGATAATGATGGTAGCAGACACCAGAGATTTATTGTTAAATCTGGAATACACTCAGTGTTAATCGCGCATAATATTGATATTGCATCAAGAGTACCGGTTGGCACAGGAGACTTTCTGGAAATAAAAGGGGTGTATGAGTGGAATGAGAAAGGCGGTGTGATTCACTGGACTCACAGAGACCTTAACCAAAAACGCCCTGGTGGCTGGATTATATATAACAACAAAAAGTATCATTAAGCATGAACAATATCTGGTATCAAGAGCCACCTTTGGCGAGCCTCAATCAATATCGAGCATCAGGACTGGGAGAGGTTCTTGAAATCAAAATAGTCGGTAGAGGAGCGAACTGGTTGCTCGCAGAAATGCCAGTCAAAGAAAAACACAAACAGCCTTTTGGTATTGTTCATGGCGGAGCAACTGCTGCATTAGCAGAAACAGTAGCCAGTATTGCCGGTTGGTTGTGTATCGACCCCAAAATGAAAGCATCTGTTGGTTTGGAGTTAAATATCAACCATTTAAAATCAGTGACTCAAGGAACTCTGTTTGCAAAAGGTACAGCAGTTCATGTTGGAGGAACAACACAGGTTTGGCAAATTGATATTTTTAACTCAGAATTTAAACAGGTTTCAACATCAAGATTAACAGTAATGGTGATTGACAGAAAGTAAAATGTTATTTATTCGGTTTTTACTTCGGTTTATTGCTCTTATTCTTTCAGCGTTTGGAATATTCCCTTTTGTGGTTTTATCGTTAAGTGTCTTACAAAAAACAAACCAAAGAAAACTACAAAAAAAAGTATTGAACAATTGGTCGAAACTTTTATGTTTTGTCTGCGGATTAAAACTGAAAACCAGAGGCAACATTCAAGAAAACCCTGTTTTTTTAGTTGCCAATCATGTGAGTTGGCTGGATATTCCGGTTATTCACAGTTATAAACTGGCAGGATTCGTTGCCAAGTATGAAATATCGAAATGGCCGCTTTTAGGCTGGGCGGTTCGCTCGGGAGAAACTGTTTTTATCAATCGAGGAAAACACGACTCTCGAAAAGTTGTACTTGAAACCATAAAAGGACGATTAAAACAAGGCCGCTCCATTGCGGTTTTTCCCGAAGGAACAGCAACAAACGGGGAGTACCTCGGTCGTTTTCACCGCCAACTCATGCAAGCAGCGATTGAAACCAAAACACCAATGCAAGCCATAGCAATCAAATTTCTAAATAAAGATGGAAAAAGAAATAAGAAAATAGCGTTTGTTGAAAACGAAAACTTCTTAAAGAATGTTCTAAGAATTTTGAGTTTACCGACGAGTAGAGTTGAACTGACCTTTTGTGATGTTATCAACACAAAAGACAAAACTGCAAAACAGGTAGCAATGCTTTCAGAACAACAGGTTTCAAAGGTTCTAACAGAAAATGATTATCTGTAATCCCGGGATCAAACCAAAAAATAAACACATCCAAACAATACTGGCAAGTTCAAAGGTTCGCTTGCTTCGTCTTAAAAACAAGACCTCTTTTGCAAATACAAAAAAAGAAGTCATTGAAACTCCCGATGCCAAGTTACTCGGTTTTTATAATCAAAAAGAAAAAGCGGAAAGCTTGTATATTCTGATTCATGGATGGGAAGGCTCATCTAACTCAACCTACATTCAG
>JAGRJP010000158.1 GCA_020442665.1 Lysobacterales bacterium | reverse complement strand
AAGGGCCTCAGGGTGATCCGGGACCGCAAGGACCTCAGGGCGATCCGGGATCACAAGGGCCTCAGGGCAATCAAGGACCAGCTGGTCCTCAAGGAATTCAAGGACCACAAGGACCGGCTGGAGCGGGATTATCAGCAACCTTTATCGGAGCTACAACAACATTAAGTACTGATAATCAATTTATTATTGTTACCGCTGATATAACTATATCTCTCCCCGCAACTCCTGCGGACGGACAGTTGTTAGAAATCATTTTACTTGAAGATGGCCCAGCACAATATACTCTTGATGCAAATGGAAATCCATTAAGAACCGGAGGGAATGACTACAACTCATTCGTTGTACCCAATAATTTGAAACTTGTTTATTCTTCAAGCCTTGGTAAGTGGTATTTTCGTTAATTTGGAATTAAAAATAGATTTCACAGATTTATAAATATCTATCTGTGAAATCTTTTACTGATAACATTTCTAGTATTATGAATTTGTTGACACTAATTTTCCTTATTTTCACCAGTAATGTATTTACAGCTACCAAAGAAAATCAAAATAATACAATAAATATTAAACTCACTCCTTTAGGTGCAATCAAAGCCGGAAATGCCTCATCAATACCTGAGTGGAAAAATGGTGAACAAGAATTAAACTCTGAAAAGTTATTTATCATTGATAAAAATAATTACAAAAACTATCTGGAAAATTTAACAGAGGGACAAATTGCAATGCTGGAAAATTATGGCGATAGTTTCAACATGCCTGTTTATGCAAGCCAAAGAACAGCAATCGCTCCGCAATGGGTGTATGACAATACACAGCATAATTCAAACAACGCCCGACTAAATTCCGATAAAAGCGGATTTGAAAATGCGAAAGCCGGTATTCCTTTCCCTCAACCAAAATCGGCTTTAGAAATCTACTTCAACCATGTGGCTCGTTGGCGTGGATTACAACTAAAAAATACTGCCAGTGATGCTGTTGTTTACAAAAATGGTAATTATACTCTGACCACAAGAGAGTCCATTATTCGATATGACGGATATATCGAAAACTCTTCGAGCAAATATTTTATATCCGTATTGGCTAAAACAATAGCTCCTGCAACTAAATCCGGTTCCGGTGTTTTGGTCTTGGAGCCATTGGATCAATTAAATGACAAAAGAGCTTCATGGCTTTGGGATAAAGGTCGAAGACGAGTCATCCGCGCACCTCAAATTGCCTACGATAACCCGGTTCAGTCATCCGGATCATTAAGGACTGTTGATGATACAGATATGATTAGTGGTTCACCGGATCGGTTTGATTGGGAGATTGTCGGCAAGAAAGAAATTTTTGTTCCCTACAACAATGAACGACTGGATGATAAAGACCTGAAATATGGCGAAATTTTACATGCTAAACACATCAATCCAGAATACACCCGATACGAACTCCATAGAGTCTGGGTAATTCGTGCGACTTTAAAACCAGAATGGCGTCATATTTATTCCAAAAGAGAATTCTATATCGATGAAGACTCATGGCAAGTGCTTATAGCCGATCAATATGATAAAAAAGGCGAGCTTTGGCGCGTCAGTATGTCATATCCTAAGTTTTATAAAGAAATACCAGGAATATTCCATGTCATCAATGTGTTTCATGATTTAACCAATCAGCAATACCATGTTATGGGTCTGCAAAATGAACTGGAATCAAAAAACGAGTTTAACGGTAAAATCGTTAAAGACAGCATGTTTACCCCAAATGGTTTTAAAATGTATATGAAGTAAACTTGTGTGATGTAAGAAAACATCCTTGTTTTTCTATTTCAAGAAATCAATCAAATCCGTTAGAAAAGATTATTTCAGTGCCATAAATCGTACCAATTCCAACTCCTCCGGTTCCGATAATTTCTTTTAAATGATGTTGACCTGATTTCTCGGGGATACCAGCAGCATCCGGGTCGTCCTCAATTTCTGCCTCAATTAATTCTATAATTCCTGCAGATAATTCATTGGACATATCGTCATAGATAGCTTCAGAAATTTCAACTTGCATTCCAACTTCAAGTTGAGCAAAGAATGTAGCCATATCTACCGGATTTTCATCAATAATAAACTGTGAGCTCGTTGAATCAATGTTCACATTATTAATAGCCAATTGCGGCATACTCACAGCTGTCAGTTCACCTCTTAATGACACATCATTGTAATCGACACTTCCTCTTTCTCTGACACGTTGCAAGAACATCTGCCCTTGCGAATCAATGAAACCTCTAATCTCCACTTGTATAGGAGATATGATACCCGACGCAAGAATATCATCTTCATCTCTAGTCTGTGGTGTAATCAAAAATTCTTGATCAAATAAAGATAAACTTTGATTTATTGTTACGTCAACAGGATTGAGAGGTAGCTCTGCTCTCACTCTGATATGTAAAAAGCGAATGGTTGTTGCAGTGATCAACTGAGTGTCCGTATTAATCAACCCTTGAATTTCAACCTTTGTACCTACATCCAGATGTTCAAACTCACCATTATCAAATTCGGTATTGCTATCAAATGAAACGATAAAATCATTAATTCGAATCGTTGATAAATCAATAATTTCAGAAACGAACCCTTCAACAACAATCGGAATTGAATCATTCCCGGGAATGATTTCTACATCCGGTGGTTCACACTCTATTGCTGTCAGTGTTGATAACAAGCCATTATTATTGCTGATATATGCGGGATCCGGATCGGCATCAATTGATACAAAAGTGTTTTCCACGAAACCATCTGTACAATTCAAAGGCACAACCGCATTAATGTTCAGAGCGAGTCCTCCAATAGTGAAGTCAGTAGCTGTTATATTTCTTGCAAACCCTCGTAATGACCATTCATCCAAGGTTGGCATCAATTCCAATCGACTCAATTGCATGGAATTATCGGCTTCGTTAATCGAACCGGCAACCGTCACTAAATCACCCAGATTTAAATCATCCATTGATGCTATACCAGCTAGAACAGTATCACCGGTTACATAAACGCTTTGGTCCATAATCTTTAATGGAGATAAGGAAGTCACAGGACCGCTAATGTCACTAAGAATGATGATTTCGGTGATTGTTCCTTGCGAGATTGTTGCATTAACATCACTGTCAACAATAAATCTCGCCTTAAAACCACCGGTTCCTATAATTTCAAATGGAAACTGAACCCCTGAGTTGCCATTGACAGTGACTAAAGTACTTTCTGTAATGGTAAAGTCTCTGATTCCATTAACATTAATAGTTTGAGCAACAAGACTGCTGCTAAATAAAAATAATACCAATATAAAAAGGATGTTTATTTTTTTCATTTTACTTCTCTTCAAAATAGTAAGCCCCCAAGCCTAGCGTTTGTGTTTCCTGCTTTTCATCAATATTTTCGGTTAAAGCAGACAATTTATTGTCAATAGCAACCAATAACTTATCAGTCTCAGAATAAATAAACCGGATTGCTTCTTCTTTTTTGTCTAGTGGGACTTTTCTATTTAATACAATTTTTTGATATCTTTTCCTTGCCACTTCTTCTTCTGATTCATTGAAAACCAAAGTGTTTAACAGTGCTCCTGTCGATAAACCTGAAACTTCCAGATTGACGAGTTTTTGTTTATCCGGTGTTTGTGCATAATCTTGCCTGACCAGTGTGACTTCATCATCTTTTAGCATAACCGATCCGACATTAATTAGCTCATCAAGAACTGAACGCATTGTTGCACCACCACTATACTTTTCGGTTAAACTACTAAAAGAATTATCACCATGCACAGGTAATTTCTTAGGATACCCTCCATTCAAGTACTCTTGGTCACTACACCAACCGGAAAGCACTTTTGTAGCACGATTCCATTTTTGTTCAGTCACTTCCAGTGGCTTTTCAATTTTTAGGATTCTGTCAATTTCCATTCTCGACAATCCTGTTAATACCGCAACACGGGTTTTGGTTTGTTTTTTTTCAGGGTTGATTCTGAATTCTTTATTATCAAAAGCAGTATCTACATAAATTCGTTTTAACCAATCAGAAGCAGTCTGATAGGGAATTGAATTTCTTAAAAATAGTACGACAAGAGGTTTAAAAACCCTAAATGCCATATAACTCAACAACCTGTTTAACTCTCCCAACCTGTTTAACTCTCCCATACTCATTAAATTCTATCCTCACACTCTCTAGCAAATATGATTATACACAAATTATTATATTTGTAAATATATTTACATTTAAATCACAGGTTACATTGTTGCCCGTCAATTACAGACAATTTCTTTGCTAAAAGCTCTCCCTGACCAAAGATTGATATCCCTGAACTGTAGATAACAGAAATTGAATTACAATGATTAATCTGCATTTGGACAGAGCCCCAAGGTAAAACGTTTACAGAGTCAGAACTAAACTCATCTCCAAAATAGGTTCCATCTGTGATTGACACCTCATTGAATTGAATAAGTCCGAACTCATCAATATTTCCAACTGATAAAAACCACTTCTGATTGCCCACATCATCATAGGAAAACCAATACATTAAGACTCGGTTATTGCCAAGATATTCCATCATCCAGCCTTCGCCACTATGGCTTGGATCATACCAGGAGCCCGTCAGCCAGTTGTAAATGTCATCTGACTGTTCAGTCGCTCCACACTCAAAACCATTGACTGAGGTTAATCGATTGAAACTATGATGACCAAAACCATAATCAAACATTCCCGACTCATAATTAATTATTCCGTTATTACACCCATCAAATTCAACCGAAATATCACCCCAAGTGACAACTTCAACATCATCAGGGTTAAATGCTTCACCAAAAATTCCTCCATGCGTGATGTTCAAATTCTTAAAGACAACTCTATTCTGATATTTTTTTCCAACTCCTAGAATCCATGCTTGATCGGCAATATCAGGAAGATAAGTGAACCAGACGATGAGAACATTATCGTTTGGTAGCATTTGTAGAATATAACCCTCACCACTTCTGCCGGAGTCATACCACGAACCCGTCATTGAACTATTCAATACAAACTCAGAATCTGACCACTGCGAGCTAAATATCTCAAACTCTCCTTCGAGTTGGTTTTCTGTGCTATCCTCTTGCTCCCAAACAGCTATGAATTGACCACTTTCAGTATTAAAAGCAATATCAGCTCTGCGTGCATCGTATAATAAACTTCCTTCGACACCGGCAAATGAGAGCCTCTCACTGGTTTTGCCTAATCTCACTTGAGACTCTGCATCTAATCTTTGGGTAAATATTTCAAACTCACCATCAACCGCATCATCTCCTCTCCAAACAACTACATATTGATTTGTAAGCGGTGAGAACTCGACTTTAGGTCGAAACGCATCAAAAGAGTTCGAGCCAATCGGACCCATTTCTGAGATTATAAAATCATTCTTTCCTTTCTCTACGGCGTTTGAATCCAATACTTGTCCATAAATTTCAAACTCATTTCCGACATGACCATTTTTGGAATCATCTGCTGACCAAACAACCAAGTATTCATTCAACAAACTGTTGTATGACACATCCGGGTATTTTGCTGCACGTGCAATATCTCCATTCAGCCCGATATATGAAACAGAAGTCGAATCACCCCCCAAGAGTTGCCCGGTTTGAGCATTAACACGTCTGGCATAGATTTCATATTCATCAGGGACTCTTCCGTCTCTGTCATCTTCTCCATACCAAACCACCAAGAACTCATTTTCTGTCGAGTTATAGGAAGCAACCGGAGAAAAGGCATTATAATCATCACTATTTGCCGGCCCCATATTTGAAATGACAAAATCGTTATTGCCTTTTTCATTCAAATTGGTATCCAATAGCTGTCCATAAATTTCAAAACTTCCCAATGGACTGGCTGCACTGCCTTCCTCTCCATGCCATACCACCAGATATAAATTGTCTTGCGAATTGTATGATATATGTGGATTTAAGGCATCATAAGAGCGATTGGCAGTAGGTCCCATATCGCTCACTCTCTTTGTGTTACCAATTAGAGATCCATCGGCTGCATTGATTCTTTGTGCAAAAATCTCGAACTCACCTTCAACCATTCCATTTTTGTTATCATCCCCAAACCAAACTACAACAAATTCATTCGCATCCGCGTTATAAACAACTTCCGGTTGTCTTGCATGATATTTATTTGATAAATTCGACCCATTAAAACTAACTCTAAATGTATCGGTGACAACTTCATCATTTTCTGCATTCAATAGCTTACCAAATATTTCAACTTCGTCGGTAGCAAGGTTTGCAGCTTGATTGTTTCCTTCCCAGACAATTAAATATTTATTTTGATTGGTATTAAAGGCAACAGCCGGCTCGGTAGCATCATAATTTCGATTCTTTTCAACTCCAACATAAGTCAAACGATTGGGTTGAGACCACTCGCTTGAAACACCCAAGCTTGTTACAAGTGATAAACTTAATAATATTTTATTCATAATTTTCTCCTATAACTCAAATTGAAATCTGAGTTGATAAATGTCTAAGTCTTCATAAACTCCGGAACTGTTTGGTGTAGCTTTAGCTCGGATTGCATTGAACATCACTCTGCTTTTATTATCGATGTAATAATTCAGTCCCAGTGAGTAATTCGTTTCCTTACCGGCACTCAAATCAGC
>JAGRJP010000157.1 GCA_020442665.1 Lysobacterales bacterium | reverse complement strand
GGATAGAGATTGATTTCACAAGGAATTCCGGCAAAACGCTGAAGCTCGTCGATAGTTTGTGCGTTTGCTTGTTCTGAAACTGCCAAAATGGCTTTATCGTCCTGCCATGATTCAATCGTTCCGCCTTGTTTTCGGGCAAAACCGTAATGCGGAATGGATCCCTTTGCAATACTCATTATTGGTTATAATTCTCAGGGAGGACTAAATTGCCTTTTTCAAATTCCTTTTCATCAATTTTTTGTAATTGCTGATTACGAATATCCTGATATTTATCCAGTGTCACTTGCTGCTGATTGCCACTATCCAGAATCAATGGGTGTATAAAGACCATTAAATTGCGTTTAACACGACTTTTCTTCTTGTGTCTGAATAAATTTCTAACAACCGGAATGTCTCCTAATACTGGAACTTTCTTAATATCTTCCTGCATGGATTCATCAATCAATCCACCTAAAACGATGATTCCATCATTTGGAACCATAACCGATGTCGTCAAGGTTCTTTTATTGGTGATGACATCCACCGCTGTTGAAGCTGCTGCAAGGCTGGAAACCTCCTGAGCAATATCAAGAACGATTTGTTCTCCTTCATAAATATGAGGCGTCACTGTTAATGAAATACCAATTTCTTTTCTTTGAATGGTCGAGAATGGATTGACTGAACCTTCATTCGCTCCGGTATTGGAAAATTGCCCGGTTAGGAAAGGGACTTCTTGCCCCACTGATAATTTTGCCTCTTGATTATTTAAAGTAACTAAGGAAGGTGTCGATAAAATGTTATTGTTGGTATTT
Source organism: Lysobacterales bacterium (assembly GCA_020442665.1). Lineage (GTDB taxonomy): Bacteria > Pseudomonadota > Gammaproteobacteria > Xanthomonadales > Marinicellaceae > NORP309. The sequence goes on along the minus strand of JAGRJP010000157.1, from coordinate 10,578 downwards.
GCATTTAAGGCAGAAAGTAAAGCCCCGATTTGTGGGTTGTTATCACCATCCAAATGTACATATCCTACATTGAGTCCGTTGTTGACTCCATTGTCGGGGTTTAGAATATTTCCGATGATTCCATAGTTGGTTCCGCCAACCAAACCTTCGGCACCATTAAGTTGATCAAGTAAACCTTGCCACTGAACACCGGCTTCCTTAGTATGATCGACTGTGAGTTCAACGATAATTGCTTCAACCAAAATTTGTGGACGTTTAACATCCAGTTGCTCGATGGCGTTCAGTAAATTCTTGAATATAGTTGGTGGCGCATTAATCACCAAAGAGTTCGTTTCTACATGGGCTTGAATCGTTGCGGATTGATTCGCTGTTGTGGTTTGCCCCTCGGCTTGTTGAGTTTTATTCGCCAGAGTTTCAAGTATCGGAACTAAAGATTCAGCATTAGAGTGCTTGAGTTTTATTACTTGTGACTGAGTATTTGTTTCCAGTGGGTTGTCTAGCTGCGCAATCAAAGTTTGGATTTTTACTTTGGTAGAGGGCGGTGAGTTGATGATAACTGAGTTTGTTCTTTCATCTGCAACAATTTTGGTTTTGCCGTTTAAAGTGGTATTTCCGGTATCCATCAAGCTTTCGATAGTGCGTGCAACTTCAGTGGCATTGGCGTGTTGCAGTGAAATCATTTCAATACTGGAATCAGATTTTTTATCAATCCGGTCTATTATGTTTAACATGCGTTCAACATTTTTCGCGCGATCAGAAATAATCACCATATTGCTGTCTTTATGTGAAATGACTTTGGCTTTTTGGTTGATATTTTTCAACATGGTTGCTATTTCATCTGAAGAAACATAGTTTAAGCGAATGATTCGAGTGACAAAATCACTATCCTCAGCAATACTAAAATCAGCCATAATTCCACCGGCTTCGGCTTCACTAACGATTTTTATGCTCTTTCCTTCTTTCACAGCAGCCAATCCGTGAACACTTAAAACGGATAAAAATATGTCGTAAACCTCTTCTTTGCTGACCGGATGTCCTGAGATTACTGTAACTTTTCCCTGAACCTGAGGGTCGATAACAAAGTTCTTTCCTGTCATATCAGAAACGGTTTCGATGAGTAGTCGGATATCAGCATCCTGAAAATTCAAACTGTGCAGGTGGTTATCCGCATAAAGTTGAATAGTGAAAATGCAGTTGAGGAAAAAAGCAACGATTATTTTTTTGGAATTTATCATTCTTATAGCTGTGATTTAATTGTAATTGCGAAATGCAGTAGATTTTAACTCATAAATTTAAAAAATTCTTCATTAATTTGGATTTCAATTTCACTAGAATTTTTTGTCGATTGAGATAGAGTGGAATTAATGACTCTTTTAATTATGAAATTAATTACAAAATTATTGATGAATATCAATTTTTAAAAAAAGTGGTTGATTTTTTTTAACTCAAGTAGTTTAATCCTGTGAGCAATTTTTGCTATGCAACTTACGAATTGGTTAGATAACAATAAAAATAATTCAAATTAGGGTTGAATTTCTGGTAAATGAAAGGATTTGTTTCACGATTTGACGGCGAGATTTGAAAATGCGTTTTGTGATAAGAATCCTTTAATAATTCCTCAAATAATCGCCTTGAAGTTTGAATTTATGGTTCAGACTGTGGAACTTCCTTGTTTTTAATATATAAAAGAGAAGGTGATTTAAATAATGAAATTTAAAATGAAGACAGCTTATGCGGCCACATTGTTAGCTTTAAGTGGATACGCTAGTGCAGAAAGAATGATCGTAACTCATGACTCAGCGAAGTCAAACAGTTTGAAAGCAGGCCATCATGTTTTAGTTGAGGGTAATGGCTGGTTTGCTGTTGATCTTGATGAAAATGCACAAAGCGCCATGAAAGCTATGAATGGATTCAGATCAATGGAAGTGGATGCTAAGCGTTATCCTTTATCGTTATATAATGATGATGCAGGGGATCCGACTGCACAACAGTTAACTCCTTATGCAGTATATCAATCTCAAGCTAATCAATTATCACTTCAATCCGGTCAAAAAGTTTGTATTATTGACTCAGGTTTAGATCGTTCAAATACTGATTTCAATTGGGGTGCGATTACTGGTGATAATGACTCAGGCACAGGTAACTGGGATGAGCATGGTGGACCTCATGGAACGCACGTTGCAGGAACAGTTGCTGCTGCTGATAACGGTTATGGTGTAGTAGGTATGGCTCCCGGTGTTCCACTGCATATCATTAAAGTGTTTAACGAATCAGGATGGGGATACTCTTCAGATTTAGCTTATGCTGCGAACAAATGTACAGCAGCAGGTGCAAATATTATCACTATGAGTTTAGGTGGCGGCGGAGCCAGTTCAGTTGAAGAAAATGCATTCAATACGTTTACTGATAACGGCGGTTTAGTATTGGCAGCAGCCGGTAATGATGGCAATAATGTTCGTTCATATCCAGCCGGTTACAAATCAGTAATGATGGTTGGTGCAAATGATGCTAACAACAATATTGCTAGTTTCTCGCAATTCCCAACAAACACTGTTACAACAGGTCGTGGTAAAAATCAAAGAACAGAAACTGATGACGGTTATGGAGTGGAAGTAACTGCCGGTGGTGTTGATACACTTTCAACATATCCAGCAGGACTAGCAACACTTTCATCTGTTACAGTTGATGGAGCCGGTGTGGCTTCTGCAGCAACTGATAATACAGGAGATGCTACAGGTGCAACTTATTTCATGGGAACAGCTGAGGCAGTTGATGGTGGTGCAAATGGTAAAATTTGTTTGATTGATCGTGGAAACATTTCTTTCGCAGATAAAATCAATAACTGTGGTAACTCAGGTGGTATTGGTGCAATCGTAATCAATAATGTGGCCGGTGAAGGTGTTATCTATATGGATATTACTGGTGTAACTACAAGTATTCCTGCAGTTGGAACCGCTTTTGAAGATCGTGCAGCAATTGTTGGTTCAAGCACTGCATCAATTTCAATTGGAACAGGTGATTATGGCTATATGAGCGGAACTTCAATGGCAACTCCTGCTGTTGCTGGTGTTGCTGCATTGGTTTGGTCAAACAATCCGGATTGTAACGGTACTGAAATTCGTGAAGCTTTGAAAGCGACAGCTCAAGATCAAGGCGCATCAGGACGTGATGATTACTTCGGATATGGAATTGTTAAAGCAGCTGATGCTCATGCTTATTTGCAAACTAATGGTTGTGAGGGCGGCGGTGTAACACCTCCACCACCACCTCCACCAAGCGGTGATATTGTATTATCCGGTAGCCGTAGCAGCGGTGGAAGAGTTGCAGATTTAACATGGACAGGTGGTTCAACTGCAAATGTTGATGTTTATGTAAACGGTAGTTTCAATAATACTACAACTAACGATGGTGCTATTTCTTTCAATGTGAACAAACGAACAACATATACGTTTACAGTTTGTGAAGAAGGCTCAACGACTGCATGTTCGAATGATGTAACTTTATAATTTACATTTTCAAATGAACAGAGAAAACCCGCTCTTGTTGCGGGTTTTTTTGTTTTTATAATTTTCTTATGTCCTATTCCCTATAAAAACGTCGTTAATGGGTTATTAACTTCGTTTTTGGGGAAAAACAATGGAGAAAAAACTTAAATCAATAATTTTATTATCAGGATTTGTATTTGTTCAATTTTTGCTTTTAGTTTCAGTTGCGAGTGCTGGTGGAACAGCTTATGTTGGTGATTCTGGTGATTTTCAATGCACTCACAATACCATACAAAGTGCGATTGATGACGCCAATAATTTCACATCTATTCTGGTTGCAGCTGGTCCTGAAAGTAATCGAATTACCTATCAGGAAAATTTAACGATTAATCGCCCAATGGTTCTAACCGGTGGGTATGAAACCTGTGGAGATGCAATTAGCGGAATTATTTACATCGATTCACCCATGGTTTTTCTGATGGGAACAGGAAATGGCAATGTGATAACGACGAATACAGGTAATGGTACAGGAGTTGATTTTTATCGTTTTGAAATATCAAATGGGCTCGGGAATTTTGGTGGAGCTGTAAGCAGTACAAACACTGGGTTAAGATTAATCAACTCATTTGTGCATAGTAGTAACACAAACTCATTTGGTGGTGGTATCTATTCCTATAATGATAATTTAGATACTCAGAATTACCAATTAGAGTTGAGGAATACTGTAGTTGTTGCTAATCAGGCATTACTAGGAGGAGGAGGTATTTATGCCGAAAATACCAACGTATTAATGGATGATGATTCCGGGGTTTCGATAAATTGGGTGAATCATGCTAATGGCAATGGCGGTGGAATCTATTTGAAAAACTCCAGAATGGATTTTTATGGCGGTACCAATGAGGAACCAAATCCTGTTGATATCAGAACCTATAGAGGAATTAGTCAAAATAACGCACCACAGCATGGCGGTGGAATCTATGCTCTAAACTCATATATTAATTTATTGGGAAGTTATTACCAAGGCGGTCAAAATAATGTATTCGGTAATCATTTTACACCGCTAAATATCAATAATAACACAGCAGACTCGGATCATGATAATGTTGGTGATGGAGGTGGAGTTTATATCACCGGAGGCTTTTTAGCCCCGGCATCGTTGAGACTCCATAGAGCAAAAGTTGTTAATAACTCTGCCTGGAGAGGAGGTGCTTTTTATGTTGGATACAATACGACTTTCAAAATGCAACGCACCCGAGATCAGGGGTTGGTTCAAGGAGAAAATGATTGTTGGAGCGAAGAATGTAGTGTTTTAAAAGGAAATACTTCTAATTTTAAAGGTGGCGCGCTATTTGTTGAAGACGGAGCTACTGCCCTTATTAGTCAAACCCATATTACTGACAATCGCTCAGATTATGGAACTGTGCTCTATGTGGACTCGACTGATAGTGTAAATACTATTAATCTCGATCAAAACTTGATTGTTCATAACGGGCGTGATGGAACAGGTGGCTTTGAAGACAGATACGTTATTGATATGTATAATAATTCTGAAGTTATCTCAGGTAATGATTTAGCAGTTAACTTGATGTTTAATACTGTTTCGGATAATCACGCCACACAAGCAGTATTTGCTATGAATGGAGTGTTGAATTATCTCGGAGTTTTCAGTTCTATCATCCATGACCCGACATCAACAAAACTTGGGGATTTATTTGGAGCATTCAGTAGTGCAGAATTTGATTGCGTTAACGCCAATGAAACCACATCCATCGGTGTTGCCTATGCGACTCTGACTCGGATAAGTGCTGATAATCCCGGATTTATTGTCAGAAACTATGACTATCATTTAAAACCGACATCAGCCATGAAAGACTATTGTGATAACAGTCGAACTGACGGAATTGTCAGTATCACCAATGATATTGATGATGATACTCGAGCCGTAAATGATACCGGTATTCCAGATTTTTATGGAGCATGGGATTTGGGAGCGGATGAAAATACAAATTCTCACACAGACATTACTGATGTGATATTCATTGATTCCTTTGATTGGTAAAATAATTACACATTAAAAAATGTATCAGCAGTTTATTTAGGAATGGACTGTTGATACATATCAGTGGCTCTTTGAAACATAATCCAACTGGTGAAAATATACTTATCATTAGAAATCGGCATATTCCCACGATGGGTATGGGTGAAATCAGCCGGAGCAATAACCAGAGTGCCTTGCTTCGGTTTTGATTTCAGGTTTTGGTAATAAAACTCAGTTTCACCACCTTCTTCCACATCATTCAAGTAAAACATATAAAGCAAAGCCCGGTGCAATGAGTCCTGATGAGGATCTGACGGATGGGGATAAAATTCCGAGTGCCAATGAAAGTAACCACCTTGTCCTTTAAGATATTGTTGCATGTTCACTGAACCAAGGCGGTAAACAGCACTAAGAAGCCCCGAAATCTGGGCATCATCCATTGCTGCAATATCTTCATAGTTAACAGGCTTAATTTCTCCAATTGAATTTTTATACATCATGGAAACAGCACCTGAAAGCAAAAACGGAAACTTGCGAGTGTATTGGATAAATCCTTGTAAAACAGCATTTTGCACAACCATCATTTCATTCTGCCATTCATTGGCAAAATTGGTAACGGTGATGTCAATACTGTTTTTCTTTACCAAATCCACACCATTTCCGGTACGACCCTGATGTTTGTTTTGGCTTTTATCAAATTTTGCTATGCAAATTTCGCAAAACTCTTTGCTTAGAGCATTTTCGTACATTTGAATAAATTCACTCATAGTTTTTACTCCAGATGAATGGCTTCTCCATGTTTCAATGGAGGCAATTGGAAGTGTTTAGCAATGGTTTGTCCCATATCGGCAAAAGAACTTCTTTTACCAATTTGTTGTGGTTTAACCTTATCACCAAAAAATAAAACAGGAACGTGTTCCCGCGTGTGATCCGAACCTCTGAATGTCGGATCGCAACCATGATCGGCAGTAATCAAAGCAATGTCATCTTCCTGCATTAAATCTAATAATTCAGGAAGCCGTTTGTCAAACTGTTCGATCGCATGAGCATAACCGGCAATATCTCTTCGATGCCCAAAGTGGCTGTCGAAATCGACGAAATTGACAAAAACCAAGGTTTTGTCATCAGCAATTTTGAGTTCATCAAGCATGGCATCAAACAGCTCCATGTTGTTTTTCGCTTTCACGGTTTTAGTAATGCCTTGATTGGCAAAAATATCTGTAATTTTCCCCACTGCTGTTACTTTTCCACCTTGAGCCACTAATTTGTCAAGCAAAGTCGGTTCTATGGGTTTGGTGGTTAAATCTTTACGATTGGCAGTTCGAGTAAAATTTGCGGCATTTTCGCCAATGAATGGTCGGGCAATCACGCGTGTGATGTTGAGTTCTTCCGTCAGACCTTTGGAAATTTTGCAAATTCGATACAATTCATCCAAACCGAAATGCTCTTCATGGGCTGCAATTTGAAAAACCGAATCTGCTGAAGTGTAACAAATTGGTTTGCCGGTTTTGATATGTTCTTCACCTAATTGTTTAATGATTTCAGTACCGCTGGCATGACAGTTTCCAAGAATTCCCGGAATTTTTGCTAAAGTGATAAAGTCTTTGATCAGTTGTTCCGGAAAACAAGGTTGAGTTTTGGGAAAAGTGGACCAAGCAAAAGGAACCGGCACTCCGGCCATTTCCCAATGACCGCTGGGTGTGTCTTTATCCTTGCTTTGTTCTTCGGCATAACCGTAACAATATTTTGGTTGAATGGTTTTATCCAGTCCCGCCATCGTTTGTCCGCAACTATCATGCAAAGCATGAGCCATGCCGAGTCGTGTTAAATTTGGAATGTGTAAAACACCAGAACGGTTTTCGTTATCAGCCTTTTCTTCATAACACGCCTGAGCAATGTGTCCAAGCGTATTGGTTCCTTCATCACCATAAAGATGAGCATCGGAGCTGGCACCGATTCCCAGTGAGTCCATAACTAAAATAATTGCTCGTTTCATAGTTCCAGAAATCAATCAGTAATAAATCAGTAACAAAATTTCATTGTCCATTTTTCAAATTCAAGCCAGGCATCTCCTTGTGCCTGGCCTTTAATAATTTTATCCAGTTGAGCCAGCCCGACCATAAGATTTTCCAGTTTTAAAGCGTTAAGGCGGTTTAAAGTGGACTGAATGAGTGCTTGTTGGTTTTGCCAGATTCCATGTTTACGATAATCCGCCGGTGTGGCTCTTTGTCCTTTTTGTTTTAAATAAGCAAAATACAACAGAATTCGTGTTTGTCGCTCCAAAGCCCAATGCAGTACAACCGTTGGTGTATTGTTTTGTTTGAGTGAACGAAGCATTTTCAAAACTCTGGGTGCTTTGTTTTCCATCAGTGAATCCGTTAGTTGAAAAACATCAAAACGTGAGCTGTCTGCAACCAGCTGAGCAATTTCCTTTGCAATAATCGTTTGGTTGCCATATCGCATTTTGAGTTTATCCAGTTCCTGAGCCGCCGCCAGTAGATTTCCTTCCAGTCGCTGAGCCAAAATAGCAATACTGTCATTATCTGTATTCAAACCGATTTTACGACATCGGTTTCGCAACCATTGAACAAAATCATTGGCTTTCGGAAGATACACTCGCATGAACGTTCCGAGTTGCTCAATGGTTTTTACCCATTTGGTTTTATCGTTGGCGGCCGTCCATTCATCGCATTGAATCAACAGACAAATATCCGGCGGAATATTCTCAACAAACTGAATAATGGCTTTGGAACCTACCGCTCCGGGTTTTCCTGTGGGAAGATGCAGTTCCATTAACTTTTTTTCAGCGAACAACGACATATTCCCCATGCTGGCAAAAAGATAGTCCCATTGAAATTTATTATCGACATGCAAGACTTCCCGCTCGACAAAACCTTCCAGTTTGGCTTTGTTGCGAATCGAATCAGCGGCTTCTTTTAGTTGTAAAGGTTCGTCACCAACAATCAAATAGCAGGGTTGTAAACCTTGTACCAGTTGAGATTCGAGTTGGTTAGCGTAGATTTTCACTGAGTTTCTGAATCGGCATTAATCTGACGAATAATTGCCCAAGCCATGTCTTCTGCCAATTGTTTGCGAAGTGTTTGTTCTTCTTGTTGTCCGCCGCTAATCTGCTGAACATCAAAAGAGTAGTCTTGCTCAAGATGAAGTTCTCTGATTTCGCTATCAGCAATGCGGTATTCTACATCATATTCCAGACGGTATTCCTGAACCTGGTTATTGACACCGACCGATTGAATAATTTTGGATAAACTGTCTTTGCTAATCACTAAATGACTCGCATCCTCAGTATTGTTATCCGTCAATTTGGCACCGGATGCGAGTAATGCTTGCACCAAAGGTCGTTTGAGTAACGATTGAGAGGAAATATCAATTTTTATCAGCGGATAATTTTGTGCCAGCGAGTTTGCTGAACGCAGGTGATAACCACAACTACTGACTGTTATTACTAAAATTAAAACGAATAATCTTCTCATAAAATATCTCAAATAAATGTTACCCGACAACAATGTTCACCAGGCGTCCCGGTACAACAATGATTTTGCGAATCTGGAAACCTTCTGTGAATCTTAGAACATTTTCATCGGCAAGTGCGGTACTCTCAATGGTTTCCTTATCAGCATCAGCGGACACATCAATTTTGCCACGAAGTTTGCCATTGACCTGAACCATCAGTTGAATTTCATCTCTGACCAATGCATTTTCATCGACTTGTGGCCAGCTGACATCAACCAACAATTCTTCATGACCCAATTGATACCATAACTCCTGAGTGATATGCGGAGCAATCGGTGATAACATTTTGATGATAGCTTCCCAACCTTCATTCGATACTGCTTTTCCAGCATCGCTATTGTCATCAAATTTCACCAAAGCATTAGTGAGCTCCATACAGGCCGCAATCGCTGTGTTGAACACCATTCTTTTACCATAATCATCAGAAACTTTTTTAATGGTTTCATGAGTTTTTAAACGCATGGCTTTTTGTTCAGAAGTTAAATCATCCTGTACAATTTCAGTTGCTTTTTTGCCGGTTTCAACAAAGTTGGTGATATTGGTCCAGATTTTGTTCAGATAACGGAACGAGCCTTCGACACCTTCATCCGACCATTCCAGAGAATGCTCCGGCGGTGCGGCAAACATGGAAAACAAACGCACGGTGTCAGCACCGTATTTATCAATCAAATCCTGAGGATCAACGGTGTTGCCTTTGGATTTAGACATTTTTGCTCCGTCTTTCAAAACCATTCCTTGAGTCAACAGGTTTGTAAATGGTTCATCCGTTTTGACATAACCAAGGTCTCTGAGGATTTTGTGATAAAAACGTGCATACAACAAATGCAAAATCGCATGTTCAATTCCACCGATATACTGATCGACAGGCAACCAATAATCAGCCGAATCATCAAGAATACTTTCGTCATTATGTGGATTGGCAAAGCGAGCGTAATACCATGATGATTCCATGAAAGTATCGAAAGTATCGGTTTCACGTTTTGCCGGCTTTTGACAACTTGGACAGGTGGTTTGGTAGAATTCCGGCATTTGTTTAATGGGTGAACCGCCTTTTTCGTCGAATTCCACTTCCTCGGGTAACATAACAGGCAAATCACTCTCGGGAACTGCAACTGTCCCACAGTCGTCACAATAAATCACGGGAATTGGACAACCCCAATAGCGTTGACGGGAAACGCCCCAATCACGCAGGCGGAAATTGATTTGTTCTTTGCCGATTCCACGGGATTCAAGTTCATTTTTAATCGCCTCAAAGGATTGTTGGAAATCCATTCCATCAAAGCTTTCTGAGTTAATAAGCTTGCCTTTTTCAACATAAGCTTCTTTGGATAAATCAACTTCGTCGCCGTTAGTTGATTCGATAACTTTTTTAATCTCGAGATTGTATTTGGTTGCAAATTCCCAGTCGCGTTGATCATGTGCCGGAACTGCCATCACCGCGCCGGTTCCATAGCTGAACAGCACGAAATTAGCAATCCAGACCGGTACTTTATCACCGGTCAAAGGATGAACAGCATAAAA